>JANMDE010000075.1:0-1702 GCA_031376105.1 Variovorax sp.
ATCAAGGATCGCATTGCGGATGGCATCGTAGGCATTGCGCGTGAATGCTCCGCGTGCAGCGGGCTCTGCATCGCCTGTTTGGCCGGCAGTTTGTTGAGCAGGCTTGGAGGCAAGTTCGGGAAGGGAAGGGCGGGTTCTGGCCATGCGGGTTGTTGATTTGACTTGCGGTTGTGAGACGCGCGGTATCGGTAGAAATACTCATCATTGCATGCGGAGATAATACTAGAATACTAGAATAAAGCAACATCCATCCAACCCTGTTTCAGGAGACATATTTATGAAAAATCGCCGTCCAGCCGCTATAGGATTTGCGCAAATTGCTCTTTTATTGATAGCAAATTTTGTGATGCTGCCCGGTGCTGTGGCGCAAACTGACTACCCTAACAAGCCGATCAAAATTCTTGTGCCCTTCCCGCCGGGCGGCACGAGCGATGTGATGGGGCGCATGATGGTTGAGCCACTGGCGCGTGTATTGAAGCAGCCCGTGACGGTAGAAAACGTGGGCGGTGGTGGTGGCGTGATTGGTACGGAGCGCGGTGCTAAAGGCGCGGCTGATGGCTACACCTTGATTCAGACCGGTGTCGGGCAGAACGCGGTGGCACATGGCCTTGATGCCACGCTTACCAGCCGCTACAACTCGAATACAGATTTCATCCACCTCAGCCAAGTGCACAGTGGGCCCAACGTGCTGGTGGTCAATGCTGATCGCCCTTTCAAAACGCTGGGCGATGTCGTGAAATACGCCAAGGCCAATCCCGGCAAGCTCGATTATGGCTACACCCATGCCGCTAGTGGCCATATGGCGATGGAGCTGTTCAAGCAGACGGCGGGCATCTTCATGACGGGCATTCCTTATCGTGGCGGAGGTCCCATGCTGACAGCGGCCATCAGCAATGAAATTCCTTTCATGTTCATCAACCAAGATGTGGCCTTGCCGCACGTGAAGTCGGGCAAACTGCGCGCGCTGGCTGTGAGCAGCTTGCAGCGCAATCCGCTGTTCCCGGACGTGCCCACGGTGGCTGAGAGCGGCTATCCTGGCTTTCAAGCGCTGAGTTGGAGCGGCCTGTCTGTAGCTAAAGGCACGCCGCAGCCGATTGTGGATAAATTAGAAGCGGCCATCAAAGAAGTGATGCAATCGCCGGCCATCAAGCAGCGCATGGAAGCCCAAGGCTTTGTGATTCCAACGCTGGGCATCAAGCCTTATTCTGATTTTGTGGCCAAAGAAATCGTGCAATGGGACAAAGTGATCAAAACTGCTGGTATCAAGGCGCAATGAAGCGCAGCGATTGAGGCGCAATGATGACTGAGCACCGAAAAAACTACGATCAACTGCGCAGTGCACGTTGGTTTGCACCCGATGATCTGCGCGGCTTTGGCCACCGCTCACGCGCGATGCAAATGGGCTATGACCATGCCGATTGGCAAGGCAAGCCGATCATCGCGATTCTGAACACCTGGAGCGATATCGGTAATTGCCATTCGCATTTCAAAAATAGGGTGGAAGAGGTAAAGCGCGGTGTGCTGCAAGCGGGCGGCTTTCCGCTGGAGATTCCGTGCATCTCGGTGGAAGAAAATTTTGTGAAACCCACCACAATGCTGTATCGCAATTTGCTGGCGATTGAAGCCGAGGAATTGCTGCGCAGCCACCCGATTGATGGTGCGGTGCTGATGGGCGGCTGCGACAAAACCACGCCCGGCTTGC
>JANMDE010000361.1:0-6376 GCA_031376105.1 Variovorax sp.
AATGTGTCCGTGACGCTTGATCGAGCAAGAACTTTTTGTGTGCGCTTTTCGATGGCTGGATTGAGTCCGTTAAGGAGCTGGGCTTTGAGTTCTGCTCGTTTGGCACGGGCGGCTGCAAGACCAACCAGCGGGTACTTGCCGATCGTGTAGGTGAACCGCTTACCACCATAGCCGTAGTCGAAGCGCCATGCTTTGGAGCCTGACGCGGATACGAAAAGGTACATGCCTTTAGCATCGGCAACTTTTTGCGGCTTACCAGTGCCTTTGATGGACTGGATTTTTAGATCGGTGAGGGCCATGACGGTATTTTTCTTGAGTGTCTGAAAATACCGTCTATTTTACCGTTGATTCAACGGTATTTCTAACGCCGTCAAGCGCCGTGGTGAGCCAGTCGAAATCTTGTAACTTGTTGATTTATAACGATTGTGAGCCGCCTTGAGCCGTCGAAAGCATACGCTCAACGTACCTGGCTACTGTGTCGATTTCTAGGTTCACGGTGCTGCCTTTTTGCAAACTGCCTAAAGCGGTGTTTTCTACCGTATGCGGGATCAAGTTGATGCTGATCTCGCAGCCATCCGACAGGTCTTTCACCGAGTTCACGGTGAGGCTCACGCCATTGACCGTGATGGAGCCTTTGTAGGCGAGGTATTTGGCTAAGGCTTGGGGCGCTGTCACGCGCAGTTCCCAGCTTTCGCCCACTTGTGCAAAATGGCTCACTTGGCCTACGCCGTCCACATGGCCACTGACGATGTGGCCGCCCAAGCGATCATTCGCTTTAAGGGCTTTCTCCAGATTGATGCTGCCCAGCGCATCAAGACCTGCGGTTTTTGAGAGCGATTCTTGAGAGATATCGATGGTGAACTGGTTGGCCGCCAGATCGAGGGTGGTGACGGTCATGCAAGCGCCATTAAGCGCAATGCTGTCGCCCAATCCCACATCATGAAGATAGCCTTCAGGCGGCGCGATGCAAAGTCGCTTGCCGTGATCTAAAGAGCTGCCGAGGGCTTGGATGGCGACGATGCGCCCCACGCCGGTGATGATTCCGGTAAACATGGGTGTATTTTCGCAGGGTTTGCCCGGATTGGGCGAGGACGGGTCACAAAGGCGGCTCTGAAGAGGTTCTTTACCTCGCTTTCGGACCGAACACTGGCTGTTATCAAGGGGAACAAGCTCTTCCCTTGGCTCGAAAGTAAGCTTAAAACTGATCGCGCCCGCGCACTCGGGCCACGATTCTCAGGTCTTTCTGCGCCTCTTCGCCCACCAGCTCGACCGATTGATACACCAAATCCCGCGCTGCGGGCAGGGCGCTCAATCCGGCTAACTCAGGCAAATTCGCCAAACCCATGCCTGAGCCCAGCAGCTTCGGTGCAAGATAAATCAGCATTTCATCCACCAAACCCGCTTTGAGTAGCGAGCCATTGAGCTTGAAGCCAGCTTCTACATGCAGCTCATTGATGTCTTGGTTCACAGCCAAATCGCGCATCATTGCGGCCAGATCGACCTTGCCAGAGCCTGGGGGCAGCGCTGGCAGGCCGATTTTGTCGGAGCTCGTCTCAAAGGCATCCGGCATGTAAATCAGCTTTACCCCGAGCGCCTCTAAGGCCTTGATTTTTTGCTCATTTTGGCTGGCATGGTAGATGAATAGGGCGCGGGGCGCTATCAAATCGATCGTATCTTGTGGATAAATCGGGCTCGCCGTGCCGCGCTGGCCGAGCGTAGAAAGCAGCTTCGCATTGAGTGGCATGTCCAAATGGCTGTCCACGATCACGAGATGCGGCTGGCGCGGGGCAGGGATCAGGGTAGGGGCGCATAGCTGCGCCGCGCGCATATTCTCTGGCAAAGCGAGCAATTCGCTTAACAATGCATCAGATGGCACCGCAGGCAGCAGCGAGCGCACATTTAGCAGCGGATCATCCGCCAGCACCGTGCCAATGCCGGTCAGCACCGCGCAAGAGCGCGCCCGCCAAGCCTGCCCATCGGCACGCGCGGCCTCTGAGGTGATCCACTGGCTCTGACCATTGGCCAAAGCCGTGACCCCATCCAGCGATGCCGCCACCTTCATCCGCACCCAAGGCTGCTGCCTAATCATACGGCTGAAAAACCCAATATTCAGCTCCCGAGAAGCCTGGGCCTGCGGGCTATCTGTTGGCAACACCTCCACCTTTATCCCCGCATCACGCAACTGCTGCACGCCTTTGCCCGCCACCAGCGGATTCGGATCGAGAATCGACACCACCACCTTACCCACACCCGCAGAAATCAAAGCAGATGTACAAGGCGGCGTTCGCCCATGGTGAGCGCAAGGCTCCAAACTCACGTATGCCGTCGCACCTTTGACATCGACACCCTGCAGAGCAGCAGCACGCAAAGCCATGATTTCAGCATGCGCACCGCCACGGGGTTGGGTTTGGCCGGAGCAAACAATATTGCCCGGGATCACACAAAACACGCTAGGATTGGGTTGGCATGCCATGCTGGCCAAAGAAGAGCAGCAAGAATACTGAAAGATCGATGGCATAAATAAATATTTGATATCTAGCACTGAACCGTTGGGGGTGAAGTTTAAGCCTTTAATCGGTGTAGCATTCTGTGCCGCTTGTAGGCGTTTATGATTAACCTTGTGAAGAAAAGATCGCTAACCATTTCCAAAGTTTACCTAGGTTTTTCCTTGGTTGAGCTACTTATTGTCATAGCAATCGTTGCGATATTAGCCACCTTAGCGGCTCCCTCGGTCACAGAGATGTTGAGACTAAATCGTTTGAGTAGTGCCTCTTCTGCTTTACAAATATCTCTCTCGCTTGCGAGATCCGAAGCCATCAAGCGAGGTGGGGATTCGCGGGTTAGTGTAACCTCCAACACAACAAGCGACACATGGACTGATGGCTGGACTGTCTATTGGCACAACTCAGCATCTCCTTCCGATCCTGCGCCAACGGCTGATACTGGCGGCTCGGTGACCCGAATTGAGGTTGTTGGAGCGCTATCAACACCCATCAGCATCAGCCACACCAATTCTTTAACGAGTTTCACATACGATGGCAGTGGCAGGCTCATTGACCCCAGCGGCGGTGCTGTGGCAAATCGCGCATTTTGGTTTTACGATGGAAGCAGTGAAAAATATTGTGTGATCGTCAATAACACAGGGAGAGTGCGAACCCAGCGCGTCAGCTCCTCGACGAGCTGCTCTACAAGCTAATTTAAGAACCATGGAGATGTTTTTCAATGGCGAAATTTAGTATGCAAATCAGCCTTCATTCAACATGTCGCGCGAAGAATCAAGGCTTCAGCCTGATTGAAGTCTTGGTGACGATTTTAATTTTGACCTTTGGTTTGATCGGCGTGGCGGGTCTTTTGGTTGGAGGCGTAGCGAATGCCTCATCGTCTGAGTATTTGACTAAGGCGAATGCCTTGGCCGCCGACATGGCAGATCGCATTCGCGCTAACCCTGGCCCTGCAGGCGCCATGTCAGCGACGACAGAATACTCATTTGGTTATAGCGATAATCCTCCTGCGTCCCCGTCAGGAATTGCACAAGAGGATAAGAAAGCGTGGCTCGAAGCCTTGGCCAGGCAATTGCCGGGTGGCGATGGAAAAATCACCACCACCAACACCGGTGGCAACAGAAAGTTTGACATCGAGGTGCAGTGGTCTAACTGCATCGGGACAGTAAATCAAACTGTGACGGAACTCTGTGCGGCAGGTGGCGATCAGAAGCGGACTGTCACTTTCGAAATAAGGCTGTGATCCCATGAAAGCGAAAGTCTTGAATGTCTCGATGCAGCAACGCAAAAAATCAAAGGGCTTAACGCTCATTGAACTTTTGATCGCGCTAACGCTTGGTATGGGCATACTCATTGCACTGTCTTCAGTTTATATTGCTGCAAAACAGTCTTTTCGTTTTCAAGATTCTACGGGCCGAATGCAAGAGGATGCTTCTTATGCATTGGAATTAATGTCAAGAGAGATTCGAATGACCGGTTTTTCTGGTTGTGTTGGGGTTGAAACTGTTGTTACTACAACGCCCACGACCTCCACAATCACTTATCCCGCTTTGATTTGGAATGAGTCCTCTCCCTCAGGAATTGCTGGACTCAATCCACTGGCAACACTTTTCCCTACGGACACCGGCATCACTTCGCGCCCTTACGCGCCCCCCAATATTTTCCGTGGCTTTGATTCTGGGCAAAGTTCCATGTTTAGCGGAACGGCAAGCACCCCGGATTTTGTTTCAGCGAGCAGCATATTTTTTGCAGGCGGGCTAGCCGAAAGCGCAGCGCTTTCTTCTGCAATGTCAACAACAACCTCTGTCATAAACGCTAACACCAGCACAACCGGGTGGGGTGGAAAGAATCTTCTCCTCATTATTTCGGACTGCGTGGATTCAAATCTTTTCAGAGGAGCTGTGACTGTAGTCGGTGGCTCCATGTCCATTGCACACGCAACGACCGACGGTAACACAAGCAGTGGTTTTAGAAACGACAAAATTTATGGAACAGATGCCACCTTAGTTAAGGCGCAGTGGATCTACTATTACATAGCAACTCGATCGGGCGCTACGGCACCGAGTTTGTATCGGCTTAATTTTGACGGTGAATCGCGGGGAAGTTCAGAAGAAATTATCGCTAATGTGGAAGGCATGGCCATCCATTACGGTGAAGCAACCAGCGCTAGCCCATTGGTTGTTGCGAATTGGCGAACCACAGCCGCATCAGTGACGGATTGGAGTCGTGTTGTAGCTGTCAGAGTTGGCCTCATGATGGTCAGTGGACAAACCGACAGCAATGCGGATGTTGTTCCAACAAGCACAACATTATTGGGCGCTTCCTATACCATTCCTACATCCAATTCTGCGCGGGTAAGAAATGAGTTTTCTACCACCATTGTCCTGCGTAATCGCGTTGCACCGAGGTAAGAGCGATGAAGCTAAAGCACAAACAGTCGGGCATGACACTCATCATCGGGCTCATACTTTTAATTATGCTCAGCATGATTGGGGTGATAGGCTTTAGGGGCACGACGCTGACAGAGCGAATGGCGGGTAATGTCCAAGATAAAAACATTTCATTTCAATCTGCAGAGAGTGCAGCCAAAGAGGCCTTGACTCTCATCAGTGCAGGTTCTTTTACTGGTTCTTCAACGGGTCAATACTCTCCAAGCCTGAGTTTAGGTGGCAACAGCAGTTACTGGACACAAGGTGCTGGCAGTAGCATCGCTGCAGCCAACTGCACAACAGCGAGCGCATTCGGCTGGACAAATTGCGCTGTCGCTGTGAATAGCCTTTACTCCAATAATGCTCAAACAGCCACTTATGTTGTTGAGCGATTGTCCAGCTTACCCTCGAGTTCAACTGAGACGATTACCTATTTTCGCGTTACTGCCAGAAGTACGGGGGCATCGGGCAATTCTGAGTCGATTGTCCAAGTGCATTATTCAAGAGTAACGAGCCCCTAATTTAATTGACAATTCTTGTCAAAGGATTTTTTGTCATGAAGAATGCACATATATTTCAACCAGCTTTTGATGCTGCTTATCTCAAATTGACTTGGGCTTCAGCTTTAATGAATTCAACTGTGAAAATTATCCGAGGCAGTATCGCGCTATTTTTAGCTTCTATGCTGCTTTTCTGCCAGTCGGTTCAGGCACAAACCACGATTGATATCGCCAGTGTGCCACTTTTGGCTTTGAAGAGTGCTCCAGGCTTGGTGATGTTAACAATGAGCCGCGATCACCGTCTCTACTATGCCGCATATACCGAAGCGAGTGATATTAACGGAGATGGTGTTATTGATGTTGGATTCAAGCCAAGCATTGAATACTATGGGTATTTTGTTAGTAATCGCTGCTATCAATACAGCACTGCAGTCACACCGAATCGATTTATTCCGGTTTCAATCGCTAGTGCGGCTAACGGTTGTGAATCATCTGCAGGGCGTTGGCATGGCAACTGGATGAATTGGATGGAGACTTCGCGAATGGATGCGCTTCGCAAAGTGTTGTATGGCGGGCAGCGAGTCACGGACACTGCCAGCACCACTGTTATTCAAGCAGCACACATTCCACCGGATAGCCATATTTGGGGAAAAGAGTATCGCCCATCTCCTAAGGGGCCTGATACCTATTTGATACAAAATTACACACCCATGTCCGCGCCTGCTAGTGGGAAGATGCATATCTTTCTGATGAAGAGCGAGGGCTCTGCTTCGTCTGTGTATACCAATTTGAGTCCACCCACACTCCGTGCTATTGCGGATGTCGATATCGACATTGATCGAGTATGGCTCTGGGCTTCGAGTGAGCGTCCGGTTGGCGGTGCGGCAGGTTCTACTGGATACAACCGGCCTGCACCGGGTTCTTCAGATTCTTTGTTGAATACCGC
>JANMDE010000089.1:0-2684 GCA_031376105.1 Variovorax sp.
TTACAAAATTCGCGGAGCCAACTTTCGGGGAATTGCATATCTATCTCTTGCTTTATGAATTCAAATTCAAAGACAAAACACATTTAAATACCGGACGCAAAAGGCGCAAAAGTTACGCAAAAGACGCAAAAAAGAAAGAAGCAAATTAATAGAAAATTCGAAACCAAAAAATCAGAATTCATCAATTTTGGATTTTTTGTATTTGTCTTTTTTGCGTCTTTTGCGTAACTTTTGCGCCCTTTGCGTCCGGTATTAAAAACCGCTAGCAAGAGAGAAATCATGCAATTCCCCGAAAGTTGGCTCCGCGAATTTTGTAATCCGCCTTTGAATACCCAGCAGCTCGCTGACGCGCTCACGATGGCTGGGTTGGAAGTGGAAGAAACCAAAACTGCCGCGCCACCGTTTAGCAATGTTGTCATCGGCGAGATCATGGCTTGCGAGCAGCATCCGAATGCGGATCGGCTGCGCGTTTGTCAAGTGGAGGCTGGATCTGGCTCGCTGCTCAACATCGTCTGCGGTGCGCCAAATGCGCGCGTTGGCATCCGCATTCCCGTGGCGCTCGTTGGCGCTGAATTACCACCCGGTGAAGATGGCAAAGCGTTTCAGATCAAGCTGGGTAAGCTGCGCGGTGTGGAGAGCCAGGGCATGCTTTGCTCGGCGAAAGAGCTGAAGATCAGCGAAGCCGCTGAGGGCTTGTATGAGCTGGCCTCCGATGCGCCGATTGGCACGAGCATTCGGGATTACTTGAAGCTGGACGACACGCTGTTCACGCTCAAGCTCACGCCAAATTTGGGGCACAACCTGAGCGTGTATGGCATTGCGCGGGAAGTGTCTGCGATCACCGGCTCGCCGCTCATCACACCTGAGATCAAATCCATCACGCCCACTTTGCAAGACAAGCTGGCCGTGAAAATCTCTGCGCCCGATCTGTGCGGTCGCTTCTCAGGCCGCATCATGCGCGGCGTGAACACGAAGGCGAAAACGCCGCAGTGGATGGTGGATCGCTTGGCCGCCTGCGGGCAGCGCAGCGTCACGGCGCTGGTGGATATTTCTAACTACGTGATGTTTGAATATGGTCGCCCGAGCCATATTTTTGATCTTGACAAAATTCATGGGGGCTTGGATGTGCGCTGGGCGAAAGCGGGCGAGACGCTCAAGCTCTTGAATGGCAACACGGTCACGCTGGATGAGAAAGTCGGCATCATTGCAGACGATCAAGCTGTGGAATCGCTCGCTGGCATCATGGGCGGCGATAGCACTTCCGTGACGGACGACACGCAAAACATTTACATCGAAGCCGCCTTCTGGTGGCCAGAAGCTGTGGCAGGCCGCTCGCGCCGTTTTAACTTCTCCACCGATGCCGGCCATCGCTTTGAGCGCGGTGTCGATCCGATGCTCACAGTGGCTCACATTGAGCACATCACTCGCTTTGTGCAAGAAATTTGCGGTGGGCAAGTGGCGGTGATGGATGACCAGCAGCCCAATATGCCCAAGCCGCGCACGGTGAACCTTCGCGTGGCGCGCGCCAGCAAGATCATTGGTATGCCGATCACAGCGCAGCAGTGCATGGACACGTTTGCCAAGCTCGGTTTGCCTGCCACTTTGAACGATGAAGTGATTACCGTCACGCCGCCCGTCTATCGCTTTGACATCACGCTCGAAGAAGATTTGATTGAGGAAGTGGTGCGCATCATTGGTTTCAACACGCTGCCTGAGACGGCACCGATTGCGCCGGTAGAGCCCAAAGCGCGCTCTGAGCGTAGCCGCAGCCGGTTTGCCGTGCGCCGCTCGCTCGCTGCACTGGGCTACGCTGAGACGATCAATTTCAGCTTTGTGGAAGAGCGCTGGGAGCGCGAGTTAGCGGGCAATGCCGATCCGATCAGACTGCTCAACCCGATTGCCAGCCAACTGAGCGTGATGCGCTCCTCTCTCTTGGGCAGCTTGCTCGATGTGCTCAAACATAATCTGGATCGCAAGGCCGCACGTGTGCGCGTGTTTGAGCTGGGGCGTGTGTTTGCGCGCGATGCGAGCGTGAAGACCCTGATTGAAGAAGGTGCGCAGCAAGTGCAGGGCATTGCCCAGCCGTTGCGTATTGCGGGCTTGGCTTTTGGCGGCGCTGTACAGCGCCAATGGAGCGCACGAGATACCGCTGCGGATTTCTTTGATGTGAAAGGCGATGTGGAGGCGCTACTCGGTCCAACAAATTCTTGGGCCAAGCCAGAGTTCAAAGCCTTTGAACATCCCGCGATGCACCCCGGCCGCTGTGCGCAAGTGATGCTGAACGGCCAAGCGATTGGCGTGATCGGCGAGTTGCATCCGCGTTGGAAGCAAGGCTACGATTTGCCCTCTGGCTCAGCCTCTCCCGTGATGTTTGAGCTAGATTTGGAAGCGGTGATGGCGCGTGAGCTGCCAGCAGCGACAGCCATTTCAAAATTCCAAGCGGTGGAGCGCGACATTGCAGTGGTGGTGAAAGAAGGCGTGGGTCATACCGCACTGATGCAAGCTATTCATGCAGCAGACACCCAAGGTTTGCTTCAAGACGCAATGCTTTTCGACGTGTTCCGCGCGAAAGAAGCATCCGCCAGCATGGCGCTCAATGAGAAGAGCTTGGCCATTCGCCTCACCCTGCAAGGCCTGGATGCCACGCTCACAGATGAGCAGATTGAAGCGGCAGTGGCGGCGGT
>JANMDE010000121.1:0-3098 GCA_031376105.1 Variovorax sp.
GTTCAGAGCACGAGCGTGTTTGATGATGCCGCCGATGTAATACAGGGCGAAATCAGACAGGCCTGCGTAGCCGTTGCCCGCAAACAGATTTTTGCCGTCTTTCCAGACCGACTGGTGAACGTGCATACCTGAGCCGTTGTCGCCAACGAGAGGCTTGGGCATGAAGGTGGCCGTTTTGCCGTAGGCATTGGCCACGTTCCACACGGTGTATTTCAGAAGCTGGGTCCAGTCAGCGCGCTGCACCAGGGTGCTGAATTTCGTGCCGATTTCATTTTGGCCAGCGCCCGCCACTTCGTGGTGGAACACTTCAACCGGGATGCCCAAAGACTCGAGAATCAAAGACATTTCAGCGCGCATGTCTTGCGTGCTGTCCACTGGAGGCACAGGGAAATAGCCGCCCTTGACGGTTGGAAGATGTCCTTTGTTACCGCCTTCGATTTTCTTGCCGCTGTTCCAAGGTGCTTCGTATTCGTCAACTTTGACGAACGAGCCGCTCATGTCAGAACCCCAACGCACGTCGTCAAAGATGAAGAATTCTGGCTCAGGGCCGAAATAGGCGGTGTCGCCCATGCCGGAGGCCTTGAGGTAGGCCTCTGCGCGTTTGGCGATCGAACGTGGGTCGCGATCGTATGCCTTGCCATCTCCGGGTTCCAGCACGTCGCAGCTCAAAATCATCGTGGTCTCTTCAAAGAAGGGGTCGATGTTGGCGGTGTTGGGATCGGGCATCAACAGCATGTCAGAGGCTTCAATGCCTTTCCAACCAGCGATAGAGGAGCCGTCAAAGGCGTGGCCATCGGAGAACTTGCCTTCGTCGAAATGGGAAACAGGCACGCTGACGTGCTGCTCTTTGCCCTTGGTATCGGTGAAACGAAAGTCAACAAATTTAACTTCGTTGTCTTTCACCATTTTGATCACGTCTGCGACGGTCTTGGCCATCAGATTGCTCCTGGTAGGTTGGATGGTTGGGGATGAATTTTCGAGTTGTGGCTCTTGGCTAGTCTGTATGCACTTTTTGTGCCACTAAACCGTGCGCGAAAGCTGAAGCGCGAAACCCTTGATTGTGCGCGATTTTTACCCCAAAGCGAGGCCGTGTTTATACGTCTGACGGCGAACTGAATGCGTTTAAATGCATTATTTTGGTGCAATGCACTTATTTTGTGCATTTACTTTCTTGCTTTGAATTGGTGCGTAGTAGGTTGGATTTCGAGTTACTAATCTATCAATAGCCAATCAAGCCCCTTGCGGCACCAAAAAGTCACGGCTGATTTTGGCGCCTAAGGCGTTGATGCGATCAAGGAACTGCGTCAAATATGCATGCAAGCCCGTGGCGAGGATTTCGTCAATATGGCCAAACTGCAGGTCTGCACGCAGCTTGCCAGCAGTGCGCTCGGTGTCTTTGGATTGCGCATTGGCCACCAAATGCAGATTTTCTACCACAGCATTCATGCTGGCATGCAGTGAACGCGGCATATCGGCTCGCAGCATCAAAAGCTCGGCCACGCGCTCAGGCGTGATCACATTTCGATAGACCTTGCGATAAATCTCAAAGGCCGAGACGCTACGCAAAATAGCGCTCCAGTGATAAAAATCAAGCTCTTGATCTTTCTCATTTGCCGCACCATAGAAATCGCTTTGAAGTGCGTGGAATTTCACATCCAGCAAACGTGCCGTGTTGTCTGCACGCTCAAGGAAGGTGCCCAAGCGGATGAAATGCAAGGCTTCGTCCATCAGCATCGTGCCGACAGTCACACCGCGCGAGAGATGGCTGCGGTATTTCACCCACTCGAAAAATTTGCCTGGATCGCGCTCAAAATCACCCGCTCTGAGCTTGCTGAGCAACTCGAGCCACGTCTGATTGATGGTCTCCCACACTTCGGTGGTCAGCGTGCCGCGCACGGCTCGCGCATTTTCACGTGCTTGCTTAATACAGCTGACAATCGACGACGAGTTTTCTTCATTTCTCACCATGAAATTCATCACGTCGTGTGCATTAACTCCTGTGTGCCAGGTCTTGTAGCCTTCATCGAGCTCACTGATCGACACAATGCCCTCCCACCCTGCCTGCGCCACAGCGGCAGACTGAGGTAGCAATGAGGTTTGGTAATTCACATCGAGCATACGCGCGGTATTTTCGGCTCGCTCGGTATAACGAGCCATCCAAAAAAGGTGGTCTGCGGTGCGGCTTAGCATACTGAAATCCTTTTAATACTAAATACCAAAACCGGACGCAAAAGGCGCAGAAGTTGCGCAAAAGACGCAAAAAAGAAAGTGGGCATAAAAAGGGTCATATGAAAAGTCAGAGAAAAATCAATTGCATTCATTCATTTTTTTGAATTTTTTGCGTCTTTTACGTCAGGCTGTTTGCCTTCAAGACTCCATGATCCAGGTGTCTTTTGTGCCACCGCCTTGCGATGAATTCACCACCAGCGAGCCCTCTTTGAGGGCGACACGGGTCAAGCCGCCGGGGGCGAGTTGGACGGTTTTGCCGCTGAGGACGAAGGGGCGCAGATCGATGTGGCGCGGGGCGATGCCGCTTTCAACGTAGGTCGGGCAGGTCGACAGAGACAAGGTGGGCTGGGCGATGTAGTTGCCGGGGTTGGCTTCCAAAACGCGGCGGAAATCTTCAATTTCAGCCTTCGTGGCCGCCGGCCCCACCAGCATGCCGTAGCCGCCTGCGCCATGCACTTCTTTGATCACTAGGCTCTCCATGTGGTCAAGCACATAAGCCAACTCCTTCGAGTCGCGGCACATGTGGGTGGGCACGTTAGATAGAATTGGCTTTTCGCCAAGATAAAACTCAATCATTTTGGGAACATATGGGTAAATCGACTTGTCGTCGGCCACACCTGTGCCCACTGCGTTAGAGATCGTCACGTTGCCGGCTTTGTAGGCTTCCATTAAGCCCGCGCAGCCCAGCGTGCTGCTGGATCGGAAAACTTTCGGGTCGAGAAAATCGTCGTCCACGCGGCGATAAATCACATCGACTCTTTTCGGGCCTTGTGTGGTCCGCATGTAGACGAAGCTGTCTTTCACGAACAAGTCCTGGCCCTCCACCAGCTCAATGCCCATTTGCTGCGCGAGGAAGGCATGCTCAAAAT
>JANMDE010000131.1:0-3708 GCA_031376105.1 Variovorax sp.
AGCCCGGGAATGGGCGAGAGGGTGGCAAATGTTTTGAGTTTGGGAAACTCTTTCTTCAAGGTCTCCACCACGCGTTTGATCAAAGAATCGCCAAAGCTCACGCCCTTCAGGCCCAATTGCGTGTTGCTGATGGAATAAAAAATCGCAGTTGTCGCTTTGGATACCTCGATCGCCTCCGCCGCTTCATCGAGGATCGGACTGATGCTGGTGGCGATGTCGCTCAGCAAAGCAACTTCCACAAAGATCAGGGGCTCATTCGGTAGCCTGGGGTGGAAAAACCCGTAGCATCGTCTGTCGCTGTCAAGGCGATTCTTCAGGTCAGACCAACTTTTGATGTCATGGACGGCTTCATACAAAATCAATTTCTCGATGAGTGAAGCCGGGCTGTCCCAACTCAAACGACACAGCTCAAGAAAGCCCACATCAAACCAGGTGGAAAACATATATTCCATCTCTGCGTCAAGCGCTTGTAATCGCTTGTCAGTTTTCAAATGTGGCAGCATCTCCGAGCGCATATCGACGAGGAATCGAATTCCCTCGGGCAACACACTAAAGCGCTGCAGCAACCTGCGCCGAGGCGATACTGTGGACTGCCTGAGTCGAACTTCGGCGACCGCCTCCTCCGGCGTGCCTACGGCGGCTGCATATTTAGCCTGCGCGGTTTTGGCACGCACTGGGTCGGCCATAAACTGCTCGCTCATCAGCAGCCAGCAATCGTAGCGATGCTCCAAGCTGGCTTTGCGATACCAACCAAGCACACCCGCCGCCCTTCTTCCGCCCTCGACCTCACTGATCGTCGGCTCAATGATTTCACGCAGATATTTCAGCGTTTTGCGAAGCTCTCTGGGCGAGAGCGCTTCATCTTTCTGGCGAAGCGCGGACGACAATCGTTCGCCCGTGCTGCGCATGGCACGATCCGTCAGAGTGATCATCTCGTTGATTTTTTGCGCCATATCAGAGCTACCCGTCGCCTTGGGTTTAGCGGCAGGGGTGCTGACAGCGCTCGCTTTGCTAGAGAGCCTTTGGAAATTCTTTTGAATCCAATTGGATGTCTTTGACTCGGTCATGTCTACAGTTCTCAAACGCAATTGGCCGCACATAGCTTCAGACGGGCGGCACACTCACTTTTAGCCACTGGGCTTTTCAGAGGATCTGACAGGCCTCATCAAACAACGGCGCGGACTACGCGGATAGAGCTTGGCTATATCGCCATAACCGATACTACAGATAAAGTTAACCCGCATCTCGCCACTCGGGAAAAATTCATGATTCACTTTGGTCTCGTCAAAGCCTGACATCGGGCCGCAATCCAAGCCCAAACTACGCGCGGCAAGCATCAAATAGGCTCCCTGCATGCTGCTGTTTCGAAAGGCAGTGAGCTCTGCAAAACGGCTGTCTTTGTCACACAAGCGTTGATACTCAGGCCGATGACCAAAGAGTTGCGGTAACTGCTTTGCGCTACCCACAAAATACGATATAAACCTTAATATTACGACAGGAGATTATCATGCAACGCAGACATATTCTAGAAACCAGCGCAACCATGGGCTTGGGTGCCTTGGCAGGCTGCGCCTTGCCGGGCAATGCAGCCAAAGAGGTGAAAACGCCATTTGACGTTGCCGTTAACTATCTTCCGATCGTGGGAAGCGACATGCAGTTCCCGGTGCGCCGCATTTACTGTATTGGCCGCAATTACCGAGCGCATGCGATTGAAATGGGCTCCAACCCAGACCGTGAGCCTCCCTTTTTCTTTCAAAAACCAACCGACGCTTTGCAGCTGGTGCCTCCGGGCAAAGTCATTGATCACCCCTACCCCACGCTTACGAAAAACTACCATTACGAAGTGGAACTCGTGGCTGCACTCAGCAAAGGCGGCAAAAATATTCCGATGGCCACCGCGTTGGATCATGTCTACGCCTATGCGCTAGGCTTAGATATGACTCGACGCGACCTGCAGCGTGCGATGGGTGATGAGAAAAAGCCTTGGGAAATCGGCAAGAGCTTTGACCGCTCTGCGCCGATCGGACCCTTGCACCTAGTATCCAAAGTGGGGCACTTTCCGAAGGCCAGCATTTGGCTCAAAGTTAATGGCGCCATGAAGCAAACTGCCAACCTGAGTCAAATGATTTGGAGTGTGGCAGAGCAAATTAGTAAGCTGTCAGAGGCAAACGAACTGTTCCCCGGCGACATCATTTATTCTGGAACGCCAGAGAATGTTGGCCCTGTGGTGAGAGGTGATGTGATTGATTGCCACATTGACGGCTTGCCAGATTTGAGCATCAAAATCGTGTGAGAAATTTCACCCTCGCATGCAGACATGCAAGCGAGTGGAGATGAGCTTTGCGCCATTGAGGCCATCAAGGCGTGCGGTCGTCAGTCAGAACCCGCTCAAACGTCTGCTGGCTGGAACTGCGCAAGCCTCTGAGCACTCCTAGGCTGTGTTCCGCTCAAATTTTCGGAGATTGACATTGAAAGCAACTATAGACCGCCGCCAATTCAGCCGCATATTAGGCGCAAGTGCTCTGGGCTTGGGTTCTTCTGCCGCTGCGGCGGACCCGATGCCACTGTTTGATGCGCATATTCATTACAGCCACGATGCGTGGGAGTCCGTGCCGCCCAAGCAAGCCATCGCTATTTTGCGTAAGGCAGGGTTGAAAGGCGCTCTGGTGTCTTCGTCCAACGATCAAGGCACGCAGATGCTGATTACAGAAGCGCCCGATTTGATCGTGGCTGAGCTGCGCCCTTACCGCACGCGCGGCGAGATCGGTTCTTGGGTGCGCGATCCTTCTGTGATCCGCTACCTAGAAGAGCGCCTTGCCAAATACCGCTATGTCGGCATTGGTGAATTCCATGTGTCGGGCGAAGATGTTGAGCTTCCTGTACCCAAGCGCATGGTGGCGTTGGCGCGTGAGCGCAATTTGGTGCTGCATGCGCATTCCGATATTGATGCCGTCAACCGCATTTTTAGGCAGTGGCCTGATGCACGCGTGCTTTGGGCGCATTCCGGCTTTGACCGCCCTGAGGCGGTGCGCGAAACCTTGCGCCGTCATCCGCGTTTGTGGAGCGATCTGGCCTTCCGCAGCGACCAAGCCACCCTGGGCAAGGTCAGCGCTGATTGGCGCGAAGCGTTTCAAGAATTCCCAGATCGCTTCATGATCGGCACCGACACCTTCACACCCGAGCGTTGGCATTACATTGACAGCCACGCGACCTATTCACGCGGCTGGCTCAAAGACTTGCCGCCTCATTTGGCTGAACGCATTGGCTGGCGCAATGCCGAACAATTGCTGCGACCCGGCACAGCTCAAAAATCATGAGTATCTTGCACAACACACTGCTTTCATTTGTATGCTGCTTGGCATTTGACATCATGGCTGCTGAATGCGGTGACAACTTGCCAGCCAATGGCAAGCAGATCCTAAAAAACCCAGATTACACCGTGGCTTTTGTGCCCAGCGTTTGGCCGATTCCTGTGGGGCAGCATTTCAATGTGATGCTTCAGGTGTGCGCTGCCTCTGGCAAACCCATTCCCAGCCAGCTTCGCATTGACGCAGAGATGCCCGCGCATCGCCACGGCATGAATTACCGCCCGACAGTGATAGATTTGAAGGAGGGCAAGTATCAAGCCGATGGCCTGATGTTTCATATGCCAGGGCGCTGGCGCTTCAATTTGCAATTGGGTGAGGGCTCTCAAGCGATCAAGCTCAG
>JANMDE010000196.1:0-1926 GCA_031376105.1 Variovorax sp.
TCTTGGGCATGGATCAAAAGCGAGATGAGCTTTTGTATTCCAACGTGAAGGGTAAGAATCCGTTCAAAGACAAGCGCGTGCGCCAAGCTTTCTATCAAGCGATTGACATTGAAGGCATCAAGCGCACCGTGATGCGCGGCGCTGCTAACCCAACCGCGTTGATGGTCGGCCCCGGCATCAATGGTTTTGATGCCAACATAAACAAGCGCTTACCTTACGACACGGAAGCCGCCAAAAAATTGATGGCAGACGCTGGCTACGCTGCGGGCTTTGAAGTCACGATGAACTGCCCGAATGATCGCTATGTGAATGATGGAGAAATCTGTCAAGCCGTGGCGGCCAATCTTTCGCGTATCGGCGTGAAGATCAACCTGCAAGCCGAAGGCAAGGGCACGTATTTTCCGAAAATCTTGCGCCGCGACACCAGCTTTTATTTGCTGGGCTGGACACCAGGCACCTACGATTCTCACAACATGCTCAATGCGCTGACGCGATGCGTGGACGACAAGGGCGCTGGCCAGTTCAACCTCGGTGCGTATTGCAACCCGAAGGTGGACGAGCTGACTTTGAAAATCCAATCGGAGACGGACAAGCCCAAGCGCCAAGCCATGATTGCTGAAGCTTTCAAGCTGCATGCAGATGACATTGGTCACCTGCCGTTGCATCAGCAAGCCTTGGCGTGGGGTGTGGGCAAGAAAGTGGAGCTGGTGCAACTGGCCGACAACTTCATGTTCTTCAAATGGATGAGCGTGAAGTGATGCTGCTACCGTCCGCGCTGATGTTCAAGCTGCAACTCACACTTCAGCGAGCTCAGTGCGAACGGATTCGAATGGGTTCAAAGGTCTAAAAATGAGTGTGCTTTCACGATGGCTCGATAGCGATGTCGGCTACAGCTTCAAAACCTCCCCCATGGCCATCGTGGCCGCGCTGGTGGCCTTCATTTGCATCTTTTGCGCTGTGTTTGCTGGCTGGGTTGCGCCGCACAACCCGTTTGACCTGACCACGCTCGAATTGTCAGATGCTCGCTTGCCGCCAGCTTGGATCGAAGGCGGCAAAGCCACCTTCTTCCTCGGCACAGACGACCAAGGCCGCGATATTCTCTCCGCTCTGATGTATGGCGCACGCATATCCTTGGCGGTCGGCATCATCTCCGTGATCCTGTCCGTCTTGATTGGTGTCACTTTAGGTTTGCTCGCTGGCTTTCTCGGCGGCTGGATTGACACGCTGCTGATGCGCATTTGCGATGTGATGCTCTCCTTTCCGCCCATCCTCGTGGCCTTGCTGATCGCAGGTGTCGGTCGAGCGATGTTTCCCAATGCCCACACCAGCGTTGCTTTCGGTGTGCTCATCATTTCCATCACGCTCACCGGTTGGGTGCAATACGCTCGCACCGTGCGCGGCACGACACTGGTCGAGCGCAACAAAGAATATGTGCAAGCGGCGAGAGTCACCGGCGTAGCCAGCCATCGCATCATGCTACGTCATGTGCTGCCCAACGTCATGGGCCCCGTGATGGTCTTGGCCACGATCCAAGTGGCGACTGCCATCATCACTGAAGCAACGCTCTCCTTCTTAGGTGTCGGCGTGCCACCCACCTCGCCATCGCTGGGCACACTCATCCGCGTCGGCAACGACTACCTCTTCTCCGGCGAATGGTGGATCACCGTCTGGCCGGGCTTGATGCTGATTTTGATTGCGCTGTCGGTCAACCTTTTGGGTGACTGGTTGCGCGATGCTTTGAATCCGCGTTTGCGTTGAAGACTCTGAAAAATATGAGCCTCCTACAAGTTAAAAATCTAGTCGTCGAATTCCCCAGCCGCCGTGGCACATTACGGGCGCTGGACGACATCTCTTTCGACATCGCGCCCGGCGAAATCCTCGGCGTGGTGGGTGAATCGGGTGCCGGCAAGTCGCTCACCGGCGCGG
>JANMDE010000240.1:0-7215 GCA_031376105.1 Variovorax sp.
GGGAAAACGCAAATAGCCAGCAAAGCAACAACACAAGATAATGCCAAGCATGAGCAAAGTCATCGTCCTAGCCACCCCAGTCTTCTTCCTGCTGATCGCCATCGAATACGCATGGGGCATCGCGAAAGGGCGTAACACGTATCGCCTGCAAGATGCCATCAACAGCATTGGCCTAGGCATGATGAGTCAGTTCACAGCGGTGTTCACGAGGTTGCTGCGCGTGGGCGTCTATACCGCCGTATATGCGAGCCTCTCCCTCGTGCCGCTGGATGCAGCCAAAGAGTTTTGGAACACTTGGTATGGCTGGGTGCTCGCGCTGATTTTTTATGATTTTTGCTACTACTGGTTGCACCGCATGGGGCACGAAAGTGCCATTCTCTGGGCGGCGCATGTGGTGCATCACCAAAGCCAGGATTACAACCTCTCTACCGCTTTGCGGCAAACGTCTTCCGGTGCATTGCTCGGATGGGTGTTTTACATTCCCATGGCGCTCGCTGGCGTGCCGCCTGCAGTGTTTGGCATTGTGGCGCTGGTTGACTTACTCTATCAATTTTGGGTGCATACCGAGCATGTGCCTAAGCTGGGCTGGTTTGATCGCTGGTTTTGTTCGCCGTCGAATCATCGCGTGCACCATGCCGTGAATGATCGCTATGTGGATCGCAATTACGGCGGCGTGCTGATCATTTGGGATCGCTTGTTTGGCAGTTTCAAAGAAGAAGACGAAACATGCGTTTACGGCACACGCAGCCCCTTGAACAGTTGGGATCCGCTTTGGGCGAATGCCGAGGCGTATTCCTCGCTTTTCAAAGACGCTTGGCACGCGCGAAGCTGGGCGGATAAGTTGCGCGTTTTCATCAAGCCGCCCGGCTGGCGACCCGCAGATGTCGCTGCGAGGTTTCCAAGGGCGGCGTTCGACATCGAAGCTGTGCGCAGCAAATATGCAGTGCCAGCCAGCCGCGCTGCGCAATGGTTTGGTGTGCTGAGTTTCAATCTGTTGCTCGGCGGCGTGGCGGCGTTTTTGTGGATCGCTGACGATCTGGTTCAGGGCATGCAGCTCGTCTGCGTGGCATCGCTTTGCGCCATGCTCTGGCTCACGGGGGCGGTGTTGCAAGCGCGCCTGCACCCCATACTCGGCGCGGCAGGCTGGGCTGCGGTAATCGCCACGGCATCGGCATGTTTCGCGCAAGCGGCAGGTGCAAGCGATGCTTCTGTGTGGCTCATGGTGCACCGTATCTTCAAACCACTTGGCGTTGGGATTGCTCTTACTTTTATAGCATACTATGCATATTCTATAAGGGCGTACAGCCTAAAATTCTTAGAAAAACCGCTGCTGATCGCCGCTTTGGCCTGCTCGGTTGCAGGCGACGCATGGCTCATGTTTCCCGGCTTCTTCATCCAAGGCCTCGCCTCTTTCCTGATTGCGCATGTTTTCTACATCGCGCTCTTCAAGCAAGGTGTGGCATGGTTCCCCAGCAAAGCCATCCTCGCCGCCAGCTTGGTCTATGGTGCGGCGATCTATGCTTACTTGCTGCCCAATTTGGGCGCCGGTTTGCACATCCCCGTCGCTGCCTATATTTTCTTTATTGCCCTCATGGGCGCGCAAGCAATCGGCCGCGCGGTCGCTTTGAAAACTCGCTCTAGCCACTGGGTGGCCGTTGGCGCCGTGTTCTTCATGGTCTCAGACAGCCTGCTGGCCATCAACAAATTCGTGTCACCCATTCCACTGAGTCAGCTGTGGATTTTGGGGACGTATTTCATAGCGCAGTTGTTGATAGCGCAGCATGCGCTGGCATTCATAAGCCTCTTAGGTCGCCAAAATCCCGCGATGGAAGGCAGAGTGCCCGTCAATCCGGCTTGATATTGCGCGCCTTGACAATCTTTGCCCAGCGCACAGTTTCTACCGCCAAAAATGCGCCGAAGGCTTCTCTAGGGATACCGCCGATTTCTACACCTTCACTGGTGAAGCGTTCGACCACTTCTTTGCGTTTGAGAACATCGTTGGCATCTTTGGCGATGCGGTCAAGCAGCTTGTCTTCCATGGCGCTGGGCGCGAGCATACCAAACCAGTTGATGGCCTCAAAGCCGGGGAAGGTTTCGGCCACAGTGGGCACATTGGGCATGGCCTTGCTGCGCTTGGGGCCGGTGTAGGCCAAGGCTTTGAGCTTGCCGTCTTTGATGAGGGGAAGCGATGAGCTAGGGTTGTCAAACATGAATTGCACTTGACCGGCGATCACGTCCACCAAGGCGGGCGGTGTGCCCCGATAAGGCACATGCAGTAAATTAAGCTTTTGCTGATCAGCCACCAGCTCGGCCACCATATGCGCCATGCTGCCGTTGGCAGGCGAGGCGATGCTCACGGTTTTGTCGCCTTTGCCGGCTTCGACCAAGTCTTTGATGTTGGCATAGGGCTGCTTGCCGCCTGTCACGAGGAAAAGGCCGTTGCGCACCACCAAGGTCACGGGCTTGAAATCTTTGTAGGTGTCATAGGGAAGCTTGGCAAACAGCGTGGGGTTGACCGCGAAAGGTGAAGCCGTCATCAGAAAGGTATGTCCATCTTTGGATTTGGCGACGGCATCGGTGCCGATTTGGGTGGATGCGCCCGGTTTGTTGTCGACCAAGACCGGTTGACCCCATTTTTTGGAGAGCTCGACAGCCAAGATACGAGCAGCAATATCGGTCGTGCCACCAGCGGCATAAGGTACGATGATTTTCACAGTCTGTGTGGGCCAGGCGGAGGCTGGGGGCGGTGCCGTCTGTGCGCTGGCACTGAGCGCGACGGCGCTGGTCATCAGGGCGGCAAGCGGGATGCATACGAGGGTGCGGCGGTTTGTCATGGTGTCTCCTAGGTGGGTGAAGGCTGAGTCAGATTCGAGTCAGACTGAATATTACGGGCTGCGCTGTGGCTTTATCGTGTGGAAAATATGTAGTGGAAATTGCATAGTGGCAATGGCGTCAGTGATAGCCAGTTCAGGGTTTCTACTTATTTTTATGCCTAGACTTGCCAAATAAGAATGAATTTCTTATAATTTCAGTAATTAGTGAAATTAAAGGAATTCCATGAAACTCACGCCACTCGCTCAAAGCTTTGTGCTGCATTTTGGTGAAATGGGCAGCCGCTGGGGCATCAATCGCACGGTGGGGCAGATTTATGCGCTGCTGTTTGTGAGCGAAAAGCCGATGAATGCTGACGAGATTGCAGAGGCGCTGGATTTCTCTCGTTCGAATGTGAGCATGGGCCTGAAAGAATTAGACTCTTGGCGGCTGGTGAAGCTTCAGCATTTGCCGAGCGACCGGCGCGAGTATTTCAGTGCGCCGGATGATGTGTGGCTGATTTTCCGCACCTTGGCTGATGAGCGCAAGAAGCGCGAGATTGATCCCACCCTCTCCATGCTGCGCGACTCACTGCTGCATGAGCCTACAAATGAGCAAGACGCGCATGCCCAAAAGCGCATGGCGCAGATGCATGAGCTGATTGAGCTGGTGACCACGTGGTTTACCGATATTCAGCGCCTCGATGAGCAAACCTTGCGCCAACTCATGAAAATGGGCGCGGCGGCGCAGAAGCTTCTTGAGTTTAAAGACATGATGCTCTTTAAAAGCAAAGATAAAAATAACGACCGAGACACAGCGCCCGAAAACCTGATTCCCCTGATTTTTTAGGAGTTCGATATGAACGAAGTCACGTCTGTTGCCAATGCTGCTTTCGACCCCCTGATCTTGCACCGTATCCAATTCGCGGCCAACATCAGCTTTCACATCTTGTTTCCCACGATCACGATTGCGCTGGCTTGGGTCTTGGTGTTTTTCAAGCTGCGCTTTGCGCGCACGCAGGATGCGAAATGGATGGAAGCTTACTTTTTCTGGGTGAAGGTGTTTGCGCTGACTTTTGCACTGGGTGTGGTCAGCGGCATCACGATGAGCTTTCAGTTTGGCACCAACTGGCCGGGCTTTATGAATATGGTGGGCAACATCGCTGGGCCTTTGCTAGCCTACGAGGTGATGACGGCGTTTTTCTTAGAGGCGAGTTTTCTGGGTGTGATGCTGTTTGGTTTGCAGCGCGTGGGGCACAAATGGCACACGGCAGCGACCTGCCTGGTAGCGTTTGGCACCAGTCTTTCGGCCTTTTGGATTTTGGCTTTGAACTCTTGGATGCAAACGCCCGCGGGCTTTGAAATGCGCCCTAATGCGAATGGCGAGATGGTAGCTTTCGTGACCGATTGGTGGGCGGTGATTTTCAATCCCTCGTTTCCCTACAAGCTCTCGCACATGATGATGGCCTGCTTTGTGACGGTGGCCTTTCTGCTCGCAGGCATCAGCGCGTATCGCTGGCTGCGTGGGGATCGCGCGCCAAGCGTCAAAGCCACGCTGCGCACGGGAATTGTGATGGCGGCTGTTTGCCTGCCGATTCAAATCTTCTTGGGCGATTTGCACGGCCTGTCTACCTTGAAGCATCAGCCCGCAAAACTCGCCGCGATGGAGGGCATTTGGGAAACGCAGCGCGGTGCGCCAGCGGTGTTGTTTGGTATCCCGGACGAGAAGGCGCGGGAGAACCGTTATGAAATCAGTATTCCGAAATTGGCATCCCTTTATTTGACGCACGATATCAATGGCGAAGTCAAAGGTTTGAATGATTTCAAAGGCGTGCATCCGCCGGTTGCGCCCGTGTTTTGGGGCTTCCGCATCATGGTGGGCACGGGGATGCTCATGCTTGCTGTCGGTTGGCTCGCGCTTTGGCAGCAGCGCAAAGGCAGAGAGATCAAGCCTTGGTTGGCGAAAGTGTTCGTGGGCATGACATTCTCTGGCTGGGTGGCCACGCTGGCAGGCTGGTACGTGACGGAAATCGGTCGTCAGCCTTGGCTTGTCACGGGTGTGCTGTCTACCAAGCAGGCAGCAGCCACCATTCCCACTCCCATGCTAGCTGGCACGTTGGCGATGTACATCACGGTGTACTTGATGCTGCTCGTGGCTTATATCTCGGTGCTGTTTTATCTCGCCAGAAAAGCAAGCGAGCCAGAAGCAAGTTCCGCCCCCCAACTCGCAGGGAGCGCAGCATGAACGAGCTTCTCACTTTCAACGATTGGCTCCCGGTGATCTT
Source organism: Variovorax sp. (assembly GCA_031376105.1). GTDB lineage: Bacteria > Pseudomonadota > Gammaproteobacteria > Burkholderiales > Burkholderiaceae_C > JANMDU01. The sequence continues at coordinate 5,096 of JANMDE010000240.1, forward strand.
CCTGGCAGTGATGGGCTTGGCGATGCTGGCTTATGTGGTGCTCGATGGCTATGACCTCGGCGTAGGCATTCTGCTGCGCAGAGCGAATCAAGCGGATAAAGACATGATGGTCAGTAGCATCGGACCTTTCTGGGATGCCAACGAAACTTGGCTTGTGCTCGGTGTAGGCATTTTGCTCACCTGCTTTCCTGCTGCTCACGGCATCATTTTGGGCGAGCTGTATTTGCCCGTGGCCATCATGCTTGTGGCGCTGATTCTGCGCGGCGTGGCTTTTGAGTTTCGCGTGAAGGCGCCAGCAGCTTATCGCCCTTGGTGGGATAAAGCGTTTTATGCAGGCTCACTCGGCGCAGCACTCAGCCAAGGTTGGATGCTCGGCAGCTACATCTTGGGCTTCGAGGCCGGCTGGCAAGCCAGCGCCTTCGCTGCTTTGATTGCGCTGTGCCTCGCCGCTGGCTATGCCCTGCTCGGCGCAACCTGGCTCGTCTTCAAAACCGAAGGCAGCTTGCAATTGCAAGCCGTGAAATGGGCACGCGGCGCACTGTTGCTGACCGCCCTCGGTGTACTAGCCATCTCGGTGGCCACGCCTTATGTGAGCGAACGCATCTTCGCAAAATGGTTCACGTTGCCCTACGTCGTATTGCTCGCGCCCCTGCCCATCATGACCGCGCTGCTGTTCTACATCATTTACCGTAGCCTCTCCCGCCTGCCCACGCGCTTGGAGCTGGGTAACGCCTATGGCGATTGGGTGCCTTTCGCCGCGACCGTGGGAATCTTTATCTTAGCCTTCTACGGCCTGGCCTACAGTCTCTTTCCCTACCTCGTGATTGATCGCATGACAGTCTGGCAAGCCGCCACCTCACCCGAATCTCTCAAAATCATTCTGATAGGTGCCCTCATCGTGCTCCCCATGATCATCGCCTACACTGTCATCGTCTATCGCATCTTCTCCGGTAAGACTCGGGCGATGAGTTACGGAAATTAATTGGGATCTGACCCCAATTAATCTGAGTAACTGCAACCCGCCAATAGCACTGGCGTGGCGCGCACAGCTGCAATCGATCAATGCCGATGCAGCAAGGACGCTCGCGTTTGCGGATGCGCGAGCTGATCGAGCCACCAAGACAGCGCTTTGCCCAGCTCACCACGCTCAGGCTTATGCCATGCGTAATTCACCTTGGGCGCGCGCGGGATGCGTTCGGTGGCTTTGGCTACGAGGCGGCCTGTCTCAATGTAAGAAGCGGCAATGCAATATGGCACAAAGCCGCAGCCTAGGCCGCGCAGTTGTGCCTCCAGCTTATCGGGCATGGTACTCACGGTCAGTACATCCTGCCCTGGCAGGATGCCCACGGTCACAGATTGCTTGCGCCGCGTGGAGTCGGCCACAGCCACGATGCGATGTTGTTGGATCACGTTGTCGGTCAATGGCTCGGGTGCTTCAGCCAGCGGGTGATGCGGTGCGACAGCAAACACAAATGGCACATCGCCCAAAGGCTTGGCTTGAATGCCCACTTGTACGATGCCCTCGACCACGCCACCAATGCCTAGATCGGCCTGACCATCGAGCAGGGCATGCCAAGTGCCAGACAGCGTTTCGCCCTGAATACGTAAGCGTGTGGGCGGTGCAGTGGCTTGAGCGCCACTGGTAAAAAATGCCTCGCATAGCTCTAGCATCGTGCGTCGAGAAATCAGGCTGTCCACCGCAATGGTCAGCTGCGGCTCCCAGCCCGTGGCCACCCGCTGCACGCGCCGCGCCACCGCATCGAGCTCTTGCAACACCCGTTCCCCCCCTTGCAGCAGCTCTTCGCCCGCAGGAGTGATGCGGGCTTGCTTGGCCGAGCGGTCAAAGAGCAACACGTCCAGTGCGTCTTCGATCTGCCGCACACGATACGTGACAGCGCTGGGCACCAGCCCCATCTCCCGGGCCGCAGCGGCCATGCTGCCCTCGACCGCGACGGTGCGAATCAAGGCAAGGGCTTCTGGGGTGATCAAATCTCGAACGTTCTTCATTTTTGAATGATGACATCAAAATCATTCGATTGCAAATGCTGTGGTCAAGCATAAAGTTGCTAGCATGCAAGCGAATACCTAAATAGCCGGACGCAAAAGGCGCAAAAGTTGCG
>JANMDE010000252.1:0-1567 GCA_031376105.1 Variovorax sp.
CGTCAGCAGTGTGCCGAGCGACATGCCGCCCACAATCACCCAGCCAATTTGCGTGCGGCTTTCAGCGCCTGCACCGGTAGCAAATGCAAGCGGTACTGCGCCCAGCACCATGGCACCAGTCGTCATCAAAATCGGACGCAAGCGCAGCTTTGCAGACTGCTGAATCGCTTGTACCGTATCCACGCCCTGCTCTCGCAATTGATTTGCAAACTCCACAATCAAAATGCCGTGTTTGGTGATCAGCCCCACCAGCGTCACCAAACCAATTTGGCTGAACACATTGAGCGTGCCGCCTGACCATTGCAGCGCAGCCAGCGCGCCCACCATAGAAAGAGGCACAGACAGCATGATCACAAACGGATCGATAAAGCTTTCAAACTGCGCTGCCAACACAAGATAGATGAAGAGCAAAGCCATCACAAAGACAATCGCCAGCGAACCTGAAGCCGCTTTGAATTCGCGCGATTGGCCATTTAAGTCTGTGGCGTAGCCCGGCTTCAAAACCTTTTGCGCTGTGGCATCCATGTAATCCAGCGCTTGACCCAGAGAAAAATCGGGAGAAAGATTGGCTGTGATTGCAGCGGAGCGCCGCTGGCCAAAGTGATTGAGCTCGCGCGGGACCACCGTCTCACGGATGCGAATCAAAGCGGAAAGCGGGATCATTTGCTCGCTACGCCCGCGCACAAAGATTTTCTCAATATCGTCTGGCGTGTCGCGACCTGTTGATGCCGTTTGCACGATCACATCGTATTGCTCGCCTTCGCGTTTGTAGCGTGTCACATTGCGGCCACCCAACATGCTCTCTACTGCGCGGCCAACCGCTTCAATGCTCACGCCAAGATCAGCTGCCTTCTCGCGATCCACCTCGAAGCGAATTTCTGGTTTGTTCAGGCGCAGATCCGTATCGACTTGTTGAAAGCCAGGATTCTTAGCGAGCTCATCTTGGAACTGGCGCACCACAGCTGAGAGATTTTGATAAGAATCCGACGTCATGATCACATAGTTCACTGGGCGGCTGTTGAAGCCTTGACCGAGCGAGGGCGGCGTGACAGGAAAGGCTGTGACGCCCGGCAGCCCCGTGATGCGCGGCGCCATTTCGCGCGCCAGCTCAGGCGTGCGCTTGGTGCGCTCTTCCCAAGGCGTGGTTCGAAAAAACACATTGGCCTGCGCCACAGTGGGGTTGCCCGCCACAGCGAAGACGCGGTCAAATTCTTTGTAGCCCGAGCCGATGCGCTCCATGGCATTCACATAGCGCAAGGTGTAATCCAGCGTCGCACCGTCGGGTGCGTTCACGTTGGCCACAATTACCCCACGATCTTCAAGCGGCGCGAGTTCACGTTTGATGTCTTTGAGAAACAACCACGTGCCCACACCCGAGGCCAACATGACCAGTACGATCAGCCAACGCGCTTTGAGCGACCAGCCGAGCAACTTGGCATAGCCATTCGTCACGCCATTCAAGCCGCGTTCAATCCATCGGTCATAAAAAGGCGGGTTGGGATTGTGTTTGAGCAAGATCGAGCTCATCATGGGCGAGAGCGTGAGCGCCACAAAGCCCGAGACGATC
>JANMDE010000317.1:0-2259 GCA_031376105.1 Variovorax sp.
GTGGCTCCCAATCTCGCGCAAAGCTTTCAAGAGCGCATCTGCGCTTTTTCTCACATGCAAAATCACGGGCAGCGCATGCTTTTGGGCGAGCTTGAGCTGAGCGCGGTAAAACTGCGTTTGCTTGGCGCGCATCTCGTGCGTGCACAGCGCAGGCAAGAAAAAATCCAAACCAATTTCACCCACAGCCACCAGGCGCGGGTCATCGCGGTGGTGCAAGAGCTGCGCATCCAGAAGCAGCAAATCATCGTCAAGCGCCTGCGGCATATACACAGGATGGATGCCCAGCGCATACGCCTGCCGCTGCGCATGCGCCAACTCGCGCACGGTATCAAAGTTGCTCCGCTCCACTGCAGGAATGACGCTGATTGCTACATTTTTAATAGCGCTCTGTGCAATCAATATGTCGGCTACCAGCCCATTTCTTACAAATTCAGCTGCATCCAGATGGCTGTGTGTGTCAATCCAGAAAACCATGTGACAGGCGATTCAATAAGTGGGCAGTGCTGCCGCTTTCACTCCACGGCGATTTTGCGCTGCTCGATGATGCGCTTCCATTTGGCGCGCTCGTTTTGTGCGAGCGATCCGAAGGCAGCCGGTGTGGAGCCGATGGCTTCTGCGCCAAGCCGAGCGAAGCGCTCTTTTACGTCGTTGTCAGCCAATGCCGCGTTGAGTGCGCTGTTGAGTTTTTGCACCACGTCTGCTGGCAAGGATTTTGGACCATACAGGCCAAACCAAGTAACGGATTCAAAGCCGGGCAACACATCGGCCACTACTGCCAAATCAGGCGCGAGGGTGCTTCGCTTTTCGCTTGTTACAGCCAGCGCACGCAGTTTGCCGTCTTTCACATGCGGCAGGCCAGAGACGAGTGAGTCAAACATCAGATCGACTTTGCCGCTGATCAAATCAGGAATGGCCAGCGCGGTGCCGCGATAGGGAATGTGCACGATGAAAGTGCCCGATTGCGCTTTGAACAGCTCGGAAGTGAGGTGAACAATCGTGCCGTTGCCGCTGGAGGCATAGTTGAGTTTGCCGGGGTTTTTCTTGGCAAATTCGATCAACTCGCGCATGGTTTTGGCGGGCGACGAGAGCGGTACGAGCACGATATTGGGCGAGCTGGCCACTTGGCCGAGTGCCGTGAAATCTGCTTGCGCGTCATAGGGGATTTTGGGGTTGATTACTGGGCCGATGCTGTGTGTGCTGGAGGTGGCCAAAAGAATGGTGTAGCCGTCAGGCGCGGCTTGCGCCACGGCCGCTGAGCCAATCGTGCCCCCCGCGCCAGGTCGATTTTCCACCACCACATTTTGTCCGAGCTTCTCGCCCAGTTTGATCGACAAAGCCCGCGCCAATACATCGGTTGCCCCGCCCGCCGGGAAGGGCACGAGCAGGCGAACAGGTTTATTAGGGTAGGTTTGCGCGAAAGCCGGGGCGGCAAAGGCGGTGGCGGCAAGGGAAGTGGAGAGGAATGAGCGGCGTTTCATGGGGCTCATTATGAGGGAAGTGCATTTTATTTGAGGCTTGCTCAAGCTTTCTGCTGCTTCTCTCTTGGCATCCAACACCAGCGCTGATGGGTTTTGTTAGCGCGTCGTTACGCTTTCTAAGCTTTTCTGGCTACTTGCCCTTATACACGCTACATAGTTTGCTATTAAATAAATAGCAAATAACGACTCACTCGGGCACGTTGCTGAACAGGCGAGCGGGTGATGCCAAACAGATGCAAACCAAAGAACTTGCAAGGTGGAGGAACGCGGCCTTATTTCAGCCGCATCTCCGCCGCCCGAGCATGCGCCTGCAAGCCTTCGCCATGCGCGAGCACGCTGGCGATCTTGCCGAGCGTTTGCGCACCCGCTTCGCTCACTTCAATGATGCTGCTGCGCTTTTGGAAGTCATACACGCCCAGTGGCGATGAGAAGCGGGCTGTGCCGCTGGTGGGCAACACATGATTCGGCCCTGCGCAATAGTCGCCCAGCGATTCGCTGGTGTACGCGCCAAGGAAGATGGCACCTGCGTGCTTGAGCAAAGGCTCCCAGCGCTGCGGCTCGTTGCTGGAAATTTCTAGGTGCTCTGGCGCAATGCGGTTAGACAGCTCGCAGGCCTCCTCCATGCTGCGCGTGAGAATAAACATGCCGCGATCCGACAGGCTCTTTTCAATGATTGCGCGGCGCGGCATCTCGGGCAGCAGCTTGGCGATGCTGGCCAACACTTTGTCGATATACGCCTGATCTGGGCAGAGCAAAATGCTTTGCGCCAGCTCATCATGCT
>JANMDE010000434.1:0-4615 GCA_031376105.1 Variovorax sp.
AGGCTCGAAGGCGAGATGATATGAATGCCCTCCATCTGCGAGCCGGCAGGCAGCTCCAAGCTCAGCAAATGCGTGCAACTTTGCTGCACGGCAGAAGAGACGATCAGCGCATTCCAATAACTCAGGCCATGGCGATCTTGCAAATCCCAAGCCCCATCGACCGCATAGCGATCCAAATGCGGCGGCTGCCATTCGCGCAGGCGGCGCACGTGCAGGCGCACATGCGCGGGCGTGACAGGTGTCTGCTCGGTCAGCGAGAATGCGCGCACCGCGCCTTCATAAAACTCGTTGAGCACCTGCGTGCTGATGCGGCCAGCGCGCTTGCGCCAACACCATGCAAGCCATGCGCGCGCGGCTTGCTGCGAAGCGGCATCCCGACTGTCATGGCAAGCCAGCAAGACGTTGGAATCCACGAAAACGATAGGCGGCTCATTGCGGGCGGTCATACAAATCGCCCCGCTTCAAATAGCTGCTCGCGCTGCTACCCAAGCTCTCAAATTTCAGCGCCGCGCGCATCGCCTGTTCATACGCATCCGAGCGCCGCATTTCCTCGCCCAGCATCTCGCCCACAAAGCGCGACACGCTGATATTGCGCTTGGCCGCCACCACGCGCACCCAATCGGCAACTTCATCTTCCATAGTGATGGTGACATTTTTCATCTGCGAATAATAACACGAAATTCTTGTAACACTAAATTCGTGTCAATGAATCATGATGTAAAAAAACCGCAGTTTTCAGGCTGCGGTTTTTTGAAGCTCCAAAGAGTCGGCACTCACTTATTTGCGAGGGCCTTTGGCAGCAAAGGTCTTGCCAGCTGGCTTGAAGCCTGCTTTGGCAAAAGGCTTTGAAGCTGGTTTGAAATCACCAGCTGGCTTGGAGAAGCTGCGGCCTTCTTTCGGGGCGAATTTGTTGTCGCCACCAAATCCATTGCCGCCGCCTGCACCAAAGCTTGGAGCGCGGGGCTTAAAGCCGTTGCCTGCGAAACCGTTGTTGCCACGGTCGCCACGGTCATTGCCTTCGAAGCGGTTGCCGCCACCGAAACCACCACCGAAACCACCACCGAAGCCGCCTTCACGGCCGCGATTGTCGTCACCGCGCGGTGCGAAGCTGCGTTGTTCGCCACGGTCGTTGCCACCATAGCTACGGCCTTCTGAGCGGCCACCGAAACCACGGTCATTGCCGCCTGAGAAACCACCCGAACGTGCGCCGAAGCCTTCGCCGCCACGCTCGCCACCGCGATCACCGCCGAAGCCGCCGGAGCGAGCGCCGCCGCTGAAACCACCACCAAAACCACCGCCACCGAAGCCACCGCTCGGTTTACCAGCGAAGCCGCGATCACCGCCACGGTCGCCACCGCGATCATTAAAACCGCCGCTGGAGCGACCCGCGAAGCCGCCACGATCTCCACCAAAGCTCTTGCCTGCGAAGCCGCCACCGCCGCCGCCAAATTTGCCAAAAGGCTTCTTGGCTTCACGGGGGCGATCCGTTGGCTCCAAGCCAGGAATCACATCGGCTTTGAGTTGTTGGCGTGTGTGATCTTCGATATCACGAATACGGAAACGGTCGCGCGGCTCAGCAAAGGTCACAGCCATGCCGTCGCGGCCAGCGCGGCCTGTGCGGCCAATGCGGTGGGTATAGTCTTCTGCCTTCAATGGCAAGCCGTAGTTGAACACGTGGGAAATGCTGGGCACGTCAATGCCACGTGCTGCCACGTCGGTCGCCACCAAAAATTGAATGTGGCCATCGCGCAAGCTTTTCAAACGCTTGTTGCGCAGGTGTTGGCTGAGCGCGCCATGCAATGCTGCGGCATCAAAGCCAGCGTCAATCAAGTCTTGCGCGAGAGAATCGCATTCGATTTGCGTGTTGGCAAACACGATGGCTTGCACGATGGAGGTCTCACGCATCCAATGGTCGAGCAGCTTGCGCTTGTGCACGAGGTTGTCGGCCCAGAAAAGTTTTTGGGTGATGTTGACGTGTTTGTCTGTCGGGCTGTCGATCGCGATACGCTGAGCGGATTTGCCGTTGTCGCGCATCACGCGCGCTGCGAGCTGCTGAATGCGAGCTGCGAATGTTGCGCTGAACATCATCGTCTGCTCACGCTTTTCGGTGAGCTGATGAATCGCGGCGAGATCGTCGGAGAAGCCCAGATCGAGCATGCGGTCGGCTTCGTCGAGCACCAGGCATTTCACGCCTTCGCACTTGATCTGGCCGTTGCGCTGCAAATCGAGCAAACGGCCGGGTGTGGCCACCACGAGATCGGCGTTTTGCAATTTAGCAATCTGAATTTGATAAGGCAGGCCGCCAATCACGTTGGCAATGCGCACACCAGTCATATGGCGAGCGAGCTCAATCGCGTCGTTGGCCACTTGTTGGGCGAGTTCGCGCGTGGGGCAGAGAATCAGAGCCAGTGGTGTAGCAGCGCGGAAATTACGGGGGTCAATCGGGTTTTTACGCTTGGATTTTTTCGGAGCAGGCTCGCCTTTTGCGGTAGCTTCTTCTAGCACTTTGGCCCAGGCCAGGTTTTCTTCGCTTTCTTTGTTGATCTTCTCAACATGCAGGCGATGCAAGATAGGCAGCAAGAAGGCAGCGGTCTTGCCGGAGCCCGTTTGGCTGGAAACCATCAAGTCATTGACCACCGTCTGGCCTTCGCTGGAGGGCACCGTCATGGCCAAGGGAATCACGCGCGCTTGCACAGCGGTCGGATCTTTGTAGCCCAAGTCAGCGACCGCTTTGACCAGCGATGGGGCCAGGCCGAGTTCTTCAAAGGGATTCGGGCCCGTGTCTACAGGGGCAACTTCAGAAGCCATCACAGGCTCAAAAATATGAGCCATCTCTGCGGGTTCAGAGACATCATGCGCTACAAAATCAGTAGCATCCGAGGCAGACTCCGTAACGTCTATCGGTTTAAATTCTTCAGTAAAGTCGTTCATGCGAAAGCTGCTGGCCACGCAAAGCAAAGCGCGGACAGCTGTCCTATATTTGTCTCGCGGTACGAATACCACTTGCAAGACGGATTGATATCACATCAACCATCCAACAAGTGTCTGAGCGGTAGAGGCCTGCTTACATGGAGGCTCTGGCTCGGTGGCAGCTCTGTTGTCTCAGCGGAATAAACCGCCGGGTTGAGCGCCCAAGATGTATGGTGATGCACAAAATTCGGGTCAGGGAAAACCCGAAAAACGGATTATGGCATGGATTGGGCGAGTTGTGCAAGCAGCTGCTCCGGCAACTTAGAGGGATCGGTCAAATGCAGAGTTTGCCAACCGGCTTTTTGCGCAGCAGTGATATTGGTGGGATGATCGTCGATGAAGAGAATTGGTTGGCCTTTGAGGCTGTACATCGCTTCTAACTTTTCAAAAATCTCTGGTTGCGGCTTGATGAGGCCAATATCGCCGGAGAAGATCCCGCCATGAAAGCAACGCATGAAGGCGTGTCTCTCTAGGCCTCGGGCGTAGGGGGCGGGCATGTTGGAGAGAAAATAGAGTTTGTAGCCTTTGGCTAGCCTCTGCGCGTGGAGATTTTCGAGTACTTGCACGGAGGAAGGAATCGGCGTGACGTGATCTTCAATAGCGTCGACCATGTGTTGTACGGCTTCCGTATCAAGCGACAAGCGCTTCGCGCTGAGCTGAGAAATCTCTTGCGCACTCACACGGCCTGCATCGAATTCTTGCCAATCGGGATGAGCGAAGAAACTGCTCGCGAGCTGCGCTGCGGCCTCTGGCGTGTTGGCAATTTCAGGGAAATGCTTGCGCACGACATCGTGTGGCCGCCATTGCACCATGACTGCGCCGAAATCAAAAACGATGTTCACAGGAGTTTAGAAATTAAAGCGGCAGTGGAGGCATCCAAGCCCTCCACATTGCCTGAAAGCAAGCGCGCCTCCACATCTTTCGCCAGCACTTTGCCCAGCTCGACGCCGAATTGATCAAAACTGTTGATGCCCCAGATTGCACCACTCACAAAGACGCGGTGCTCATATAAGGCTATCAATGCACCCAGCGATGCGGGCGTGAGCGCATCCAATACGAAGAAAGTGCTCGGGCGGTTGCCCGGGAAGTGGCGGTGACCGTCGTCGCTGGCTTTGCCAACCAGGAAAGCTTGCGATTGCGCCACGGCATTCGCAAGCAGCTTGGTGTGATGGTCTTTCAGGTCATGCGCGGGTTGTTTGACGGCGATGAATTCAAGCGGGATCACTTCTGTGCCTTGATGCAGCATTTGGAAGAAAGCATGCTGGCCGTTCGTGCCGGGCTCACCCCAGACGACAGGGCTGGTATGAAAAGGCAGCGCTTGGCCGCTTTTGTCCACGCGCTTGCCATTGCTTTCCATTTCAAGCTGCTGCAAATAAGCTGGCAAGCGCCGCAGCGGGTAGCTGTAGGGCGCAATGCTGCGGCTGGTAAAGCCGTGAAAGTTACGGTACCAAACATCAAGCAGCGCCAAACGCACAGGCAAGTTTTGCTCAAGCGGCTCACTGTGGAAATGCTCGTCCATGTCATGCGCACCGGCTAAAAATTCACGGAAACCAATATCCCCGATCGCCATCGCAATCGGTAGCCCAATCGCCGACCACAACGAATAACGGCCACCCACCCAGTCCCAAAAGCCAAAGGTGGTGGT
>JANMDE010000444.1:0-1676 GCA_031376105.1 Variovorax sp.
CTGGCGTTTGTTAAACCGCTGCACGTAGCTGCGCCCCACATGCTGCATCACCAATGAAAGGCCAGATTCTGTCGTGGGGGTGAGCAGGAGGTGGATATGGTTGTCCATCAAAACATAGCTATGGATGGCGACGCGATGCTCACGGGAAGATTCTTGCAAAAGGGTGAGCAGTTCGCGTCGGTCTGCATCGAAAGCAAAAATCGACTGCCGATTGTTGCCGCGTTGGATGACGTGATACGTGTATCCGGGAAGAGCGAGGCGAGCAGTACGAGCCATCGCCCAAGTTTAGCGAAATTAATTGGGATCTGACCCCAATTAATTTAAACGAATCGGTTTTGCTGACCGACGATGCGTTTGGCTAGTTCGTCCAGCAGTCCTGTGCTGACTTGGGTTGCGGGGTAGCTGATGTTATTCACGCCGAAATCTTCGGTGTTGACGAGGCGGAAGGCGATTTGGCCGGTGTCTTGGTCAGGCGTGACGGTGATGGAGCCGCGTGATTGGGTTTGGTATTCAAACACGTAGGCTTGCAGTTTGTTGGTCTCGGGGTGGCGCAGGTCTTTGCGTTCGTGCTGAATTTGGCCAAAAGATAAGCGTTTGGTGACGCGCTCCAGATCAGGCGGGAAGTTCACGGTGACGCTGTGCAGAGCCACTTGACCGGTGGTGGGCAATAAATCCCAAGCCACACCGATGTAGTCAAACATCTCTTGGCCGCGCTGTATCTTTTTGCGCGAATCGCAGCGGAAATTGAGCATTTGCAATTGGGGGAAGGCGGCTTTGCCATCCAAAGAATAGCGGCCTGCAGCGGGCGGCTTGATAACATTGAGCTGGGCGCAAAAGTCTTGCAGATATTTCAAAGCCGTGATGCAGGCCATCTCCGTGCTTTTGGTAACCGCAGCCAAATCCTGCGTTTGGCCCGTTTGCTGATCTCGCAGCTGCGTGGCTTGGTTTTTCAGTTCGCTCAGAAAACTCATGATGCCTGACTCAGTGGATGATTCCGTGTGAATAATTTTACATGTTCGCGTGTAGCAAATCGGTCGGTCATCCCCGCGATGTAGTCGGCGATGGCGCGCGGGAGGTCGGCTTGCGCAGCGTAGGCGACGGGCAGCCATTGGGGCTGGTTTTGGTAAGCGCAATACAAATCGCGCACCATCTGCTTGGCTTTATCGGTTTTGAGGGTGACTTGCGGGTGCCGATACAGGTTAGCAAACAACCAGCGTTTGACTTCTTGCACCTCTTTCGCCAACTCGGGAGAAAAGCTCACCAAGGCGCGGGCTTGGCGTACTTGGTTCTCAAGTTCAATGCCTTGCTCGCGAAGAGCGCGTCGCGTCGCGTCGATCACGTCAAACACCTGGGCTGAGAGCAGCCTGCGGATGATCTCGGAGAGCAGCCTGCGGCCTTGAAGTGAGGGATATTCTTCGAGAACCTTCGCATGAAAACGCTCAAATAAAGGCAAGATCCGCAGGGCTTCGATGTCGATCAAGCCTGAGCGCACGCCGTCGTCAATGTCATGCGCGTTGTAAGCCATTTCATCGGCCAAATTCACAAGCTGCGCCTCCAAAGAGGGCTGTTGCTTCGTGATAAAGCGATGCGCCACACCGCCAGGCTCTGCAGCTTCCAGCCGCGCTGCATCTCTCGCCGAGCAGTGCTTCAAAATGCCTTCGCGGGTGGCCAGCGTC
>JANMDE010000406.1:0-5645 GCA_031376105.1 Variovorax sp.
GAGGGAGATGTGGCGCGAGGGATATTTGTCCTGCGCTCGCGCCCTGGGGGTCACGAGGGCAGGTGCCGGAATCAGGGCGGCGGTGGTTTTGATGCTTTGGCGACGGCTGGTGTTCATGCGGTGCTCCGAGTGTGGGTGAGATGCTTTGCAGCGTAACGCACATACCAATCCAGGCAATCCGGGTTTGCCATGGCATCTTTGTTCACGACCTTCTCCAGAGCTTGGCCGAGCATGAGTTTCTTGATCGGGAGTTCCTGCTTTTTGCCGCTCAAGGTGCGATGAATCGATTCAACTTGTAGCGTCTCGTTGGGCACGAAGCGCGGCGAGAGTTGTTTACGGATTGCTTGGTGAATTTTGCTTTTGATCGTCTCATCGAGAAGTAGCCCCGGGCGCAGCACCACGAACAGCGGCATAAAGCTCTCTTTGCCCAAATATTCCAAATCCACCACCATGCTATCGAGCACTTCGGGCAGCGCCTCCACCGCTGAATAAATTTCGCTCGTGCCCATACGCAGGCCAGCGCGGTTGATCGTTGCGTCTGAGCGGCCATAAATGATGCAACCGCCTTCCGCGCCGATTTTGAGCCAATCGCCATGCCGCCACACGAGGCGTTTCTCGCCGGTGGTGTTCTCGCGGCTGTACATATCGAAATAGCTAGAGAGATAGCGCGCATTGCCATCGTCGTTCCAGAAATACAACGGCATTGATGGGATCGGTTGTGTGCAAACGAGTTCTCCCACTTCGCCCATCACCGCTTGGCCCTCTTCATTCCAAGCTTCTACCGCACAGCCGAGCAGGCGGCATTGCATCTGACCGGGCACTTGCGCCAATTCGCGGTGGCTGCCGATGAAGGCACCGCAAAAATCAGTGCCACCGGAGATGTTGCACCAGAAAACCTCCCATTGGGCTTCGCCCTCGGCCTGCCCTGGGGAATGGCTGGCTTGTACAAGCTCGGTTGGCACGGCCCGTGGGTGCAGAGTGGCAAACTGTTGCGAGCCCCAGCGCTGCACATCTTCTGGAAGCGGTGAACCTGTGCTGCCCAGTGCGCGAACCTTTGTTAAATCGTGCCCAGCGGCTTGCAGCGCCGCAGCGCTGACTCCGATTTTCATACAGTTCGTCCAGTACGCTGCACCCGCGCCAAAGAAGGTGCAGTGATGCCGCGCCACAAAACGCCAGAGCACGGTCCAATCGGGCGCTTCTTTGCTACCAGAAGGTGAGCCGTCGAAGATGCAAATCGTGGTGCCCGTGGCCAAGCCTGCCATCTGCGCATTCCACATTACCCATCCGGTGGAGCTGTACCAGTGATAGCGCTCGCCCCAGGAATTTTTCGCATAGCTACAACCGATATCGTTGCCCAAACATTTGAGCGCGAGCAGCGTCAAAATGATGCCGCCGTGGCCATGCACGATGGGTTTGGGCAGTCCCGTGGTACCGCTGGAATAGACAATCCACAAGGGGTGATCAAAAGGCAGTGCTTCGGGTTCAAATGCATCGACTTTTAAGCCTTTTTGGCTGGTTGCCCCTATAAAATCAACAGAGTTTGCTATTGAATTAATAGCATTTGGTGATCCCCAAGCGGTTTTCAACAAGACCAAATGCTCTAGGCTGGGCAGGCCAGCGCACAGCTCTTGCACAATCAAAGAACGATCCAATGGCTTGCCTGCGTAATGCACGCCGTCGACTGCGATCAGCGCTTTGGGCGTGATCTGTTTGAAGCGATCAAGCACGGCCGGAGTGCCCATGTCGGGCGCGCACACGCTCCAGACCGCACCGATGCTCACGCAGGCCAAGCAGGCAATGATCGTCTCAGGAATGTTGGGCATGTAAGCGGCCACGCGATCTCCGCGCTGCACACCCATCTCGCTCAAGCTGAGCGCGAGCGATGCTACCTGGCGCTTCAGTTCCGGCCAGCTCAACTCGCTCACCTGCCCTAATTCGTTTTCACCGATGATGGCTTTCATCCCTGCCGCATGCGCCAGATCGGTGTGCCTGAGTACCTGGGCCGCGTAATTGACCTGCGCCCCGACAAACCATTGTGCTTGCGGCATCCGGTCATCTGCCAACGCTGCCGTGTGCGGCGTGGGCGACTTAATCTCAAAATAATCCCAGATCGACTGCCAAAACCCATCCAGATCCGTTACCGACCATTGCCACAAAGCGTCATAAGAATCAAAGCGCAAGCCGCGCTGCTCGGCAAGCCAGTTTTGGTACAGCCGGATTTGAGGCAGGTATGCAGGCGGGAAGGAGGCAGTTGTTAGCGTCATCCCCGCATATTAGAGCAAGCTGCGCGAAAGCTCATGAGACAAGATTCTTTACACAAGCGAAACACATTCGCGCCACAATCTGTATATGCCTCAGCTCCTTTTGATTGACGATGATCTGCGCTTAGCCAGTATGGTCAGTGACTATTTGCGCGCCCAAGGGTTTGACTTGAGCCACGCGCCAGATGGCACGAAGGGTTTGGTGCAGCTTGAAATCATCAAGCCCGATCTGTTGATTCTGGACGTGATGATGCCCGGCCTCGACGGCTTGGAAGTGTGTCGCCGCTTGCGCGCTTTGCCCAAACCCGTGTGCCACACGCCGGTGCTGATGCTCACAGCCAAAGGCGACCCGATGGAGCGCGTGGTTGGCCTCGAGCTGGGGGCAGACGATTACATGGCCAAGCCGTTTGAGCCGCGTGAACTGTTGGCGCGCATCAAGGCGTTGCTGCGCAGGCAAGCCATCGCCACAGGCGACGCCGTGGCTCCCATCACAGAGCTGGTATTTGGCAGCCTGGAGATCGACCGCGACGCACGCATTGTGCGTGTGAACGGGCAAACAGCTGAGCTGACATCCTATCAATTTGACTTGCTCGTGGCGCTGGCTGAACGCGCTGGCCGCGTGCTCACGCGCGAGCAAATCATGGAGGCTGTGCGTGGGCGCGAGCTGGAAGCTTTTGACCGCTCAATTGATGTCCATATGGGACGCATTCGCGCTGCCATCGAGGCCGATATCAAAGAGCCTAAACGCATCTTAACGGTACGCGGCGTAGGCTATGTGTTTGCCAAACAGCAGGCGTAATGGCTATTAAATTGCTATTAAATAGTGAGCGTACTATGCTCTATTTATAAGGGCGAAGGCCCTGTTTTATTGTAAAAAATGAAGATACCCTTCTTTCATAGGCTGTATGTTCGCCTGTGGCTGGCAGTGCTCTTGGCGGTGATCGTGATGGCACTGCTGATGGGCTGGCTGTTGCGGCATCAGGCAGAGCGTATCCGAGCGGAGCGTTTGTCTGAAGTTCCGGCGCGCGAGGTGGTGATTCGCAACACGGCGGGTGATGTGTTGGCGCAGTCCTTGGTGCGGCCCGTGCGCGTTCCTGGGCGGGGCATTGAATTTCAAGTGACCTTGCCTCAAGGCTTGCAAGGTGGCGAACAAGTGGCCATCAGTTTGCCGCCCCGTGGGCGCAATGCCGGTCCGCCAGGCATGGGTTCCGAGGGACTCAATTCGCCCACTAGCCTGCCAGCCAGGCTGTGGAATCCGGCCAACCCGGATGGCGCGCAATTTCGCTTTCTTTTGCTGCTCGTTTTCTTCTCATTGGCCGTGATTATCGGCAGCTATCCTGTGGTGCGCAGGCTCACGCAGCGCTTGGAGCATTTGCAGCGCGGTGTGGAGCGGCTGGGCGCCGGTGATTTGCGTTCGCGCGTGCCAGAAAATGGGCGCGATGAGGTGGCATTTCTGGCGCAACGCTTCAATCTCGCCGCCGATCAGATTGAAGCGCTGGTGCAATCGCAAAAGTCGTTGCTAGCGAACGCCTCTCACGAGCTGCGCTCGCCGCTCGCGCGCATCCGCATGGGGCTGGAGCTGATGGAATCTACGCCCAGTGAGGCGCTCAAAGCGGAGCTCGCGCGCAATATTAGCGAGCTGGATACGTTAATCGACGAAATCTTGCTGGCCAGTCGCTTAGAGACGCAGGCCAGCGGGGCGCTGCAAACCGTACATGAACCCGTTGACATGATTGCATTAGCCGCCGAAGAAGGCGCACGCTTGGGCGTGGAGCTTCTATGGCAAGGCAATTCGCAGTCCGCCAACTTGAGCGGCGATGCCCGTTTGCTGCGCAGAATGCTGCGCAACCTGCTGGAAAATGCCAAGCGCCATGGCGGGCAGGATGTGGCGCTGGCGCTGTCGGCAGATGCCTCGGCGCTGTCAGTGGATGTGTCTGATCGCGGCCCCGGTGTGCCGCAAGCAGAACGCGAGCAAATTTTTGAGCCCTTTTATCGCAGCAGCCAAGCCAGCGAAAGCTCAGGCGGCGTGGGGCTGGGGCTGTCACTGGTGCGCACGATTGCGCGCCAGCACGGCGGCAGCGTGCAATGCTTACCGCGTGAAGGTGGTGGAGCACGCTTTGTGGTGCGCTTGCCCTTGGCCGCTGGCACGTGACTTTTCTCACATCTGCGTGACTTTGAGCCACTGGGCGGCAGAAATATCCCCTGAACTGGGGATGTGCATCGCCTTGCAACTTGCGCACAATAACAAGCAGAACTGCAAGCGGCAGTCTTTTCATGTCGGTCTCCCAACGATGTCCTTTCGAGGACTTCTTCACGCTACGGCGCAAGCCGTAGCGTTTTTTTTGTCCACCTGAATCTAGGCGGCGCGTTAATATCCTAGCCAAGTCCCGTGATTTTTTGAGGAAGTCCTGCCATGAAGCGTTTACCCACCCAGCCTACCGATGTGCCCGCCGATACCGATCGCCGAGCCTTGCTGCGCCGCAGCATGCACTGGGGCTGCGCTGCCTGCCTAGGGCTGGGCTCGGGCTTTGCATTGGCACGTGAAGGCGTGGAAGTGGGAGGCAATTCCAAATTCTCCAAGCTCGTGCCTGCGGGTGATGTGGAGAAAGCCGCGGCTGGGCAATACCAAAAGATGCTGCAAGAAGCTGCCGCTAAAAATGCCTTGCTGCCTGCTGATCATCCTCAAAGCCAGCGTCTGCGCACCATTGCGCAGAAAATCATTCCGTTTTCCTACGAATGGAATCCGCGTGCGCAAGGCTGGCAATGGGAGGTGAATATTCTGAACAGCAATCAGATCAATGCCTTCTGTATGCCTGGCGGCAAGATTGCTTTTTATACCGGCATCCTTGAGCAATTGAAGCTAACCGACGACGAGGTCGCGATGATCATGGGTCATGAGGTGGCGCATGCCTTGCGCGAGCATGCGAGAGAGCGCATGGGCAAAAATGCCGCCACCAATATCGGAATCAGCTTGGGCGCGCAATTGCTTGGCTTGGGCAATGCGGGCACACAGCTGGCAAGCATGGGCGGCCAGTTGTTGACTTTGAAGTTTGGCCGTGAAGATGAATCCGAAGCGGATCTGGTAGGCATGGAACTGGCGGCACGCGCAGGCTACAACCCACGCGCCGGTGTGAGTCTTTGGCAAAAAATGGGTGCTGTCAGCAAAGGCGCGCCACCACAGTTTATTTCCACCCATCCTAGCGGCCCTACGCGCATCAAAGATATTGAAGCTAATCTCCCGAAGGTTGATCCTTTGTATGAGCGCGCGAAGTTTGCGAGGAAGTAAGTTGGTTTTTGGCAGGCCACGCCTGTACTTGCACCCGCGTATCCAAAAAGTAAGCGCTTGAGGCCCGAAACTTCGTCCAAAGGCAAAAAGCAAAAAAC
>JANMDE010000570.1:0-5817 GCA_031376105.1 Variovorax sp.
GCAGAACGCACCAGCACGAACGCTGATCTGACCCAGCGCCGTGAAATTGATATTGAGTTTGATGTTCACTACGCAGACGGTACGAAAAACCTCAAGGCTACGAATACGATCATCTCCGGTAGCTCTGCGGGCTCACGTATGGCCAATGGCAGCGCCTGCACAACATCCGAGAACAAACCGCAATGGCGTTTTCATGGCAATCGCAAGATTGTTGATTTCTCCATCAACGCAAGTAACGACATCGTTGACCGTTATGCCCTCGCTACAGGTTTGAGTAAAACGCCAGATACATACCACAACAAGTATTTGGAGTTCATCATGCGTGACCCAGCCCAAGTCGCAACTTACTTCACGATCTCAGGCACGGGCTTGCCCAACGGTACGCGTACCACCTACATCGCCGTATCTCCCCGCGTGCTACGCGATGATGCACGCTTCGCGGGTCAACCGGGTAATATTGTCGATTGGCGAAACATCGATTCCTTCCGCTTCTGCCAAGTCAGCACGAGCAACGGTGTTTTTGAGGATATTTCCACTGCAAATTGCACGGTAAACGGTGTCTCCCAACCCGCGATTGGCGCCTTCAACAACACTGATCCTGCTGTTGCTGACACCAATTTTAACAACCGATTTGGAATGGCCTTGGGTGCCACCTACACAGTCAAGGTTTATAACGACAGTGGCTGGGCAACCGTCAACGGTGTTGCGTCCAGCACACCAATCGCGACGCTTAACTACACGCTTGGTAATTTGCCTTATTCTGCTGCCACACTGAGCGCAGTAGGTGCTGAAAAATACCCCAACCTAACTGGAGGCACTGTGACGACTGTTGTCGGCTCTGAAGACACCTCTGTCAAGCTTGCCCGCCAAATGCGAGATAAAACAGCATTCAACTTGGATTTCACTTGGGTTGCTCCGGCTAGCGGTTTGCCTGACGGTACGCGCTATGCAGTGGGCAGCGCGTTCTATTTCGTACAAGGACCTACGCCATCTGCAGTGGCACCGTCGACTTGGCCGAGGAGCCGTCAGCTGAATCTTTATTATCCCGCTCCAACGGCAACCTCTTTTAGTATGAATCAGGCCGCTTTAAACAGCAACATAGCTACGCCTAATTTTGGGCAACTCGAGTTGCAGTTCACAAACCGCAATGGCAATATTGGACGAATTCAAGTGACAATGGATTAACCTTTATATCCTTTCTTGATTCACCCCGCCTGGCTCGCGCCCGGCGGGGTTTTTTCATGTCTATGCACATGTCCGAAAACGGCGAGTATTCCCCACTGTGCGGCGTATCATCGCCTCCATGTCTCTTGAAACCACCCCAGACGATGCTTGCTATGCCGCCATGCTCAGCCGCGACGCGCGCTTTGATGGGCAGTTTTTCGCGGGTGTGACTTCAACGGGGATTTACTGTCGACCGGTTTGCCGCGTAAAAGCGCCGAAGAGGGAAAATTGCCAATTTTTTGCACATGCTGCGTTGGCAGAAAGTGCTGGCTTTCGGCCTTGTTTGCGTTGCCGGCCTGAGCTTGCGCCGCTGCGCCATGAGCCGGTCTGGAGCACGGAAGATGCCTCTCATATCTTGGCTTCACAAGCGGCCAAGCTGCTCGGGGATGCCGCTATGGCGGGGGAAGACACTTCTGTAGCGCAGATCGCGGCCAAGCTGGGCGTGAGCGAGCGGCACATGCGCCGTATTGTGGAGACGCATCTAGGCGTGAGCCCGCTGCAATTGCTGCAAACGCGGCGTTTGCTTTCAGCCAAGCAACTGCTAACAGACACAAAGCTTCCGATTCAAGACGTAGCCCAGAGCAGCGGCTTTGGCAGCCTGCGGCGCTTTAACGCCGCTTTTTTGCAGCATTACGGGATGCCGCCCACCCGGCTGCGCAAAGAAGGCGCAAGCGATACGCACCATGCAGCGGCGCACGACAGCGCCAAGACCCGTCTGCAAGGCAGCATTCAGATGCAGCTCGGCTTTCGCCCGCCCTATAACGCTCAGGCGCTCCTCAGCTTTTGGCAACAGCGCCAGCTAGACACTATGGAATTCATAGCAAACAATGAAGCATCTATAAGGGCCATTGGCTCATTTTCTTTAAAAAATTCTGCCCCCAGCATGATCCGCAGCCTGTGCATCAACCACGCTGGGCAGGCATTGCGCGGCTGGCTGCAAACCACGCCAGATACGGAGAAAAACATTCTGCGTATTCAGATGAGCGACAGCCTCGCGCCCGCCTTGCCTCTCATCACGCAGCGCCTGCGCGCGGCTTTTGATCTGGATGCCGATCCTGCGGCGATTGACTCGCAGCTGAGCGCGTCTTTCAAAGGCAGCGAAGGCATGCGCGTGCCGGGCAGCTTGGATGGCTTTGAAATTGCTGTGCGCGCGATTCTTGGGCAGCAGGTGACCGTGGCCGCCGGCCGAACGTTCACCCAGCGCGTGTTGCAAGCCTTCGGCGAACCAATTCAAACGCCCTGGCCGCAAATCACGCGCTGCTTTCCCACGCCTGCCGCACTCGCTGCGGCCACGCCTACCAGCCTGGGCGAACTCGGTATCGTCAAGCAACGCCAAGCAGCACTGATCGCGCTATCGCAAGCCGTGGCCAGCGGTGTATTGAATTTGAATTCACCGCCTCAGCCGAACCAAGTCATCAAGCAACTCAAAGCATTGAGCGGCATCGGCGACTGGACGGCACAATACATCGCCATGCGCGCCCTGCGCTGCCCCGACGCATTTCCCGCAGGCGATATCGCGCTGCATAACGCCTTGAATCTGCGCCACGAGAGCAGCCCCATCAAACGTGCCCGTTTGGCAGAAGCAGCCTCCCAAGCTTGGCGGCCTTGGCGCAGCTATGCTGTGTTTCGCGTGTGGGCAGGGCTTGCGCGATGAATACATTGTCCGTTAATCACTATGATTTCAATAGCATACTATGCACAATCTATAAGGGCTAGTTGCTCAAAAGGCTTACATATGACTCCTCAAATCGCTCCCCATCGCCTCCAGAGCTTCCCATCGCCTCTGGGCTCAATCTGGCTCTCAGCCTCAGACCAAGGCTTGAGTGGTCTTTGGTTTAGCAGACAAAAACATTTGCCCGATTTCAGCAATGCACAGCGCTGGAAACAAGGTGAGCATCGCTACATGCATGCTGCAGTGGAGCAACTCACGCGCTACTTCGCAGGCCAGATGAAAGCACAAGCTTTCCAATTCGGCACAGCGCTGCCGCTAGACCTGAGCCAAGGCACGGCGTTTCAACAGAGCGTATGGCAAGGCCTGCTGCGCATCCCGATGGGCGGCTCCACGAGCTATGGCGCGCTCGCCGCGCAAATCGGCAAGCCCGCCGCCGTACGCGCCGTCGGTGCAGCCGTGGGGCGCAACCCCATCAGCATCTTGGTGCCTTGCCACCGCGTCTTGGGACGAGATGGGTCACTCACAGGGTATGCGGGAGGGCTGGAGAAGAAGGTGGCTTTGCTTCGGTTGGAGGGTTTGCTGATTTAAGATTTCTGCAGATTTCCCGCAAACACCCGGACACAGAAGACGCAAAGCTTACGCTGAAGGAGTCCCAAAAATACCGATGCAGTGCATCAATGCTCGGAAAAACAGCATCATTCATTTGATCCTTGTGTGTTACTTTCAAAAGTACCTTCCTCCTTTTCTCCTTTTCTCCTTTTCTCCTTTTCTCTTTTTTTCTCTCTTTTTTGCGTCTTTTGCGCAACTTTTACGTCTTTTGCGTCCGGTATTCACGGTATTTAAAATCTCTCTTCACTACAAAAGCCGCCATGCCCATCGCCCTCGAATTCATCCTCCTAGCCGCCATTTGGGGCGCTTCCTTCCTGCTGATGAAGCTTGGCGCTTCAGATTTCGGCCCCTTCCTCACCGCCTTCCTGCGCGTGCTGCTCGCCAGCGCATTTTTACTGCCACTGCTCGCCTGGCGCGGCCAACTGGATGCTTTGAAGAAAAACTATCGTCCCATCCTCTTCGTCGGCATGCTCAACAGCGGTATTCCATTTGCACTCTTCTCCTTTGCCGTGCTTCACATCAGCACGGGCTTGTCTTCCATTTTGAACGCCACCGTCCCACTCTGGGGTGCCTTGGTGGCTTGGATTTGGCTGAAAGACAAGCCTGTCAGCTCACGCCTTATGGGTTTGGCGATTGGTTTTGCTGGCGTGGCCGCGCTCTCTTGGGACAAAGCCACGTTCAAGGACGGCGCAGCCTCACCTGCGTTGGCTGTGATCGCTTGTTTGCTCGCCACGCTTTGCTACGGGATTGCCGCGAGCTTCACCAAGAAATACCTCGCTGGCATTCCCCCGCTGGCAAGCGCTACCGGAAGCCAAATCGGTGCCACGCTCTTGCTCGCTGTGCCTGGCCTCATGACCGTGCCAGCGCAAATGCCCAGCCTGAAAGCTTGGGGCGCGATCATTTTGCTGGCTTTCTTCTGCACCGCAGTGGCCTACGTTTTGTATTTCCGCATCATCGAACGCGCTGGGCCAGCCAGGGCCGTGGCAGTGACGTTTTTGATTCCTGTCTTCGGTGTGGCTTACGGCGCTGTTCTCTTGTCGGAGCGAATCACGCTGACCATGGTCATCTGCGGAGCGATCATCGTGCTCGGGACGGCGCTTTCGACTGGCGTTTTGAAGTTCTCTAAAGGATGAAGATTTTTTGAACGCCCTGCCCCGACACAGCAGCAAGCGCTTCATCGCTCACCAAATCAGCAGCAATCTCCCGCAAAGGCCACAACACAAATCCTCGCTGCCACATGCGCGGGTGCGGCACGGTGAGAACCGCACTTGAAATTGCGGCGCTGCCATACAGCAGCATATCCAAATCCAAAGTGCGAGGCGCATTGCGATAAGGCCGCTCACGCTCAGCAGTTTGCTCTATTTTTTGTAGCAAACTTAGCAATGAATACGCTGGCAAACTGGTTGAAATCTTCACCACTGCGTTGATGTAATCGGGCCCGCTGCTCTCAATGGGTGCCGTGCGATACAAAGCCGAGCTTTCTAACAAGCTCACGCCGGGCAGCACAGAAATCGCTTCTATAGCCGCCCTCACCGCAGCCTGTGCATCGCCTAGATTTGCACCTAGCGCGATATAGGCGATAACGGGTTCACGTGAGAGAAGCTTTGCAGACATGGCGGGCAATGTAGCATGCCCCGCCGCCGTGCTGTGTTTTTGCAAAATGAGCACAATCTAGGCCATGACTTTCCCACCACGCGTTCGCCATCTCGTGCTCATTTTGGGCGATCAGCTCGACGATGCATCTTCTGCCTTTGACGGCTTTGATCCCAAGCAAGATGGGGTGCTGATGATCGAGGCGCTGGAAGAATCCACCCATGTGTGGTCTCACAAAATCCGTACCGCTTTGTTCCTGTCTGCCATGCGGCATTTTGCGCAAACTCTGCAAGAGCGCGGTTGGCCCGTGATGTATCGCAAGCTGGAGGCACAAGGTGATGCCACGCTGGGCGCAGGTTTGCTCGCAGCCATCGCGCAATGCAGCCCCAAAGCGGTGATCGGTGTGGAGCCGGGTGATTTTCGGGTTAAGCAGCAGCTTGATCATGCTATTAAATCAATAGCTAACTCTTCAATAAATATAAGGGTGAATGATCAAAATGGCTTCAATTATTCATGGCCAAATGCCATTGAATGGCGAAATGACACCCATTTCCTCAGTTCGCCGCAAGAATTCCGAAAATGGGCAGGAAGCAGCAAGACGCTGCGCATGGAATTCTTCTATCGGCAGATGCGTCAGCGCCACAAGGTGTTGATGGATGGCAAAAATCCTGTGGGTGGCCAATGGAATTTTGATGCGGAGAATCGCAAGTCTTTTGGCA
>JANMDE010000011.1:0-4585 GCA_031376105.1 Variovorax sp.
GGAAAACCTCCCTTGTTTTCTTCCGATGACTGGTTTTACGAGAAGGCTTTGCTCACACATTATGGGTCGCGCGGTAGCATGCCCCAGCGGGTCGTTTGCAGCGTCAAAATTCGACAATTTGTGGCGTTGTCATCGACCACCAGCAGGCGTTTGCCTTCCAAGCTGCTGGCTTTGCGACCCAGATAGGCGCTTGGGCTGGAGGGCACGGCCTCACACGGAATTTCAAACTGAAAATTAGAACCTGCTCCTTGGATTGATTCGACCCAAATACGCCCACCCATCAGCTCCACCAAGCGCTTGCTAATGGCCAGACCTAAGCCCGAGCCGCCATATTGCCGCGTGGTGGAGGTGTCAACCTGGCTGAATACTTGAAACAAGCGGTGGAGGCGGTCAGCGGGAATGCCAATGCCGCTATCGCGTACTGAGCAGAGCAAGCGCATCTGGCTTGTGGCTTCATCACGGCGGACCGACATCGAGACCAACACCTCACCATGTTGGGTGAACTTGATGGCATTGTTGATGAGGTTGATGAACACTTGGCGCAGGCGGGTGACATCGCCAAATATTGCGCGGGGCACTTCGTCATCTAGCCAATAGAGCAGATCCAAGCCTTTGGCCAGCGCTGGGCCACTGGTGATGTCCAGCGCTCCCTCCACGCAGTCAGCCAGAGCCACAGGCAGCCGCTCCAGTTCGAGATGCCCTGATTCGATCTTGGAAAAATCCAAGATGTTGTTGATCAAGCCAAGCAAGGCATCGCCGCTGGTGCGGATGGTCTCAGCAAACTCCCTTTGTGCGGGCGTAAGTGCCGAGTCCAGCAGTAAATCGCTCATGCCTATCACGGCATTCATGGGTGTGCGGATTTCATGGCTCATATTGGCTAGAAACTCTGCTTTGGCTTGCTCGCCAGCTAGGGCCGCGTCTTTTGCTGCAATCAGCTCAGCTTCATGGCGTTTGCGATCAGAGATATCGCGTCCAATCCCCAACACGCCAACGCACTGCCCCGACGCATCGCGCATGGCCACCTTGATTAGCTCGGAATACCCTACCCCAGTCGTTCTGCCATAAACGATTTTTTCTTGATACACCAAAGGCACGCTAGAGGCCATGGCCTCCCGATCTCGCTCCATGAATCGGTCCGCGTGCTCGTGCCCAAACAACTCCCCTGCTGTTTTCCCGATCATGTCTTCTACCTTGATGCCATGGTGAGCGCAGTAGGCTGGATTGCAAAGCTGATAGACGCCCTTGGTATCTTTTAACCAAATCCAATCCGGCAAATTGTTGATAAGTGCGCTCAGTTGCGCCTGTTTTTGCTGCAGCTCTTCTTGCGCTTTCACATAGCCCGTGACGTCTGTGAATGTCCGTACGTCTCCACCGTCGGCCAGCGGCTGAATCATCACCTCCAAAGTACGGCCACGCGCCTCGCGCAGATATGTGACGGGACCAGATAGTGGAACGGACAACTGAGACAAACCCGTTGCGCTGCGGGCGGCGTTTACCCAGATATCAGGGCCATGAGAGGGCAGTTTTTCGCCACGCGCAGTCAGTCGGTTAGCATCTGCCACGACTCGCTGTGCATCCGCTGCAAAATCGCCACGCGCGATCTGCAATTTGGCCAACTCATCGATGCTAGGCTGGGTTGACATGAGCTCATCAGAAAAATCGAGCATTTCGCGATAACGCTGATTGGAGTTGGTGACGCGTCCTTTGGCATCGATGGTTGCCAACCCTTGGCTCATATGATCCAACGTGAGTTTGAGAGTGCGCGACGTATCAGCCAAGTTTTTTTGCGCATTGAAATAGGCGGTGACATCAGAATAGGTGCGCACAATACTGCCATCTGCCAAGATGACCGTCGCAATTTCAAGCACCTGATCTTTGCTATTGCGCCGCACATAGATGCCAGGTTTAAATATGCCGTGAGAGTCGAGCTCCATGCGGCGATTCAAAGGTACTGGATCGCCTATATCAATTTGCGAGTTTTCAAAATCGCCTCGCTGCTCCTGAAACTGAATGAGTTCACGCGCCAAAGGCTTGGCATCTAGCATGGCTTGCGGTAAATCCAGCAGCTCCAGCAGGCGTTGGTTGTAGAGCACCACACGGCCCTGTCCATCAACACGAACGATGCCCCTGCCCGCGTTGTCGAGCATGATTTGCAGCGCCTCGGTGCGCTCTTGCAGCAAGGCGCTTGCGGCCTTCGCTGTCAGCTCAGTTTGGATACGCAGAGTGATGTCTTCTACCGTGCCTTCGTGATAGAGCAGTATGCCTGCACTGTCGAGCACGGAGTGCGCGTTCTCGCTGATCCAAAAGATCTCACCGCTGTTACGGCGCATCTCTGACACGAAGTTACGCAAGCTGCCCGTGGCCAGCAGCTGCGCCCGGAATTCTTCGCGCCGCCCCGGCTGCACATACCAACCACCACCGCGTGATTTTTCGGTGGACAGCATCTGCGCTTCGTTTTCAAAACCAAACAGCGTGGCCATCGCCTGGTTGGCACGCAATTGCTTGCCCTGTGCATCGGTGCGGTAAGCGCCAATGGGCAGGCGCTCAAAGAGCGTTGAAAAATCGTGATCGGAAGACATGGGTATCAGGTGTCAAAGGGCATTTACGCTATGCACTTTAGCCTACCATGAACCCTTATGACATTACTTCAGCGCGGCAACAGAAAACCCTGCAATCTTCTTGTAATCATCGGAAATCTGGCGTAAATCCGCTTGGCTGATCACATCGTCAATATGGCGAAAGGGCTGGCCACCCGTCAGCTCCTCGACGCGGGTGTTGATGTAGTCGGGCGGGTGGCTGCGGTTGGTGAGCACGATGTGTGAGGTGATCGGCCGACGCACCGCTTCGTAGGCGTGCAAGCTGTTGAGATGCCCAGTTTTCTGATCTGCTTGCTGTACATGTTTAGCCAGCTCGTCGGCCAAGCTGCGGGCATCGATCAAGGCTTGGGCACTGCCGTTGGAGCCGCGCGGATACATTGGGTGTGCGGCATCGCCCATGAGGGTGACACGGCCAAACGTCCATTGCGGCACAGGGTCTTTGTCCACCATCGGGTATTCAAGAATGCTGTCAGCGCGCTCGATTAACTCAGCCACATTCAGCCAATCAAAGCGCCAGTCTGCATAAATCGGCAGAAAATCTTGCAACTTGCCGCTTTGGTTCCAATCGTTGCTGGTATCGCCATCGCGGCGAATCTCGGCCATCCAGTTAATCAGCTGCTCGCCACTGCCATCATTGGCTTCGACGATCGGATAGATCACCATCTTGCCGGTTTCGATCGAGCCGATGCGCATGTAACTTTTGCCCGTCAAGATCGGTTTGTGCCGCGTGGTGCCGCGCCAAGTGTTGATGCCGGTAAAAGCCAATTTTTCATTGGGATAGAAAAGGCGACGTACTGCAGAGTTGATGCCATCGCACGCAATTGCAATGCTGGCTCCTGCTTGAGGCAAATTGCTGCCATCAGGCGCGGTGAAATTCAGCGTGATACCGTGCTCACTTTGCGACAGACCTGCAAAGCGATGTCCGCAATGGATGCGCTCTGGGCCCAGCCGCCGCAGGGCAGCATCAAACAAAATGCGATGCAACTTGCCGCGATGGATGCCAATCTCGGGCAGGCTATAGCCTGCATGCCGCCCGCGTAGCTCGCTGTATATAAACTGGCCATGGCGGTTGTAAAACGCACTTTCATAATTTTCAATGCCCGCCACTTCGATCTCTGCTTGCAATCCTAAAGCGGCCAGCTCGCGCATTGCATGCGGCAAAAGCGTGATGCCCACACCCAGCTCGCGTACCTGTGGCACGGCCTCATACACATCACAGGCGATGCCACGCGAGTGCAAGTGCAAAGCGAGCCCCAAGCCCGCAATGCCGCCGCCGATGATGGCGATTGGGGGAGTTTGGCTTTGACTCACGGTGTGGATAGACATTACTCTGCCGAGAGCTGCTTGCTTCGAATCACGTTGCCCCAGCGCGGATAGTCTTTGGCCACGATCGTGCCCAGCTCTTGTTGCGTGGAGCTAGACGCATCCATGCCAGCGCGGCTGAGCAAATCACGAATTTCTTTTTGCTGAACGATGGCTGCAATCTCTGTTTGCAAACGATTGGTGATCGCAGTAGGCGTTTTCGCGGGCACGAAGAAGGCATACCAGAGATCCACTTCCACACGCTTTGTGCCTTGCTCTTCAAAGGTGGGCACATCCGGTGCCACCGGGTGGCGCTTGGCCGAACCCACACCCAAGGCCACCAAACGCCCTGATTTCACAAAGCCTTGCGCAATATGCACCGGCAGAAAGCCCACTTGCAATTCACCAGCTAGCAAATCCTGTGTGTAGCCCGCTGTGCCACGGTAAGGCACATGCAGCATGAAGGTACCCGTCTCTTGTTTGAAGAGCTCCATGGCCATATGATGCGGCGTGCCCACACCCGGCGAGCCAAAATTGAGCGCACCGGGCCGCGCTTTGGCTTTGGCAATCAATTCCTGGAGGTTCTTCACATCGGCCTTGGGATGCGCCACCATCATTAGTGTGCCAAAGGCGGCCATGCTCACTGGCGCGAAATCACTCACAGGGTTAAAGGGCGCGCTCTTGAC
>JANMDE010000014.1:0-4457 GCA_031376105.1 Variovorax sp.
GGAGTGAATAGCGCACGCGCTTTTTCCACACTCTTAAGGCCCGTTGATTCAACCCAACGGGCTTTTTTGTTTTTCCTCTCCCATTTTTCCTTCTTCTTTT
This sequence comes from Variovorax sp., assembly GCA_031376105.1. Lineage (GTDB taxonomy): Bacteria > Pseudomonadota > Gammaproteobacteria > Burkholderiales > Burkholderiaceae_C > JANMDU01. The sequence continues at coordinate 101 of JANMDE010000014.1, forward strand.
ATTCCCACGTTTGGAGCACAGCATGACGACCAATACAAGCACCCCAGAAAAATTGATCATTTTCGACACCACGCTGCGCGATGGCGAGCAGTCTCCTGGTGCCTCGATGACGAAAGATGAAAAATTGCGCATCGCCCGCCAGTTGGAGCGCCTGAAGGTGGATGTGATCGAGGCAGGCTTTGCGGCCAGCTCCAATGGTGATTTTGAATGCGTGAGCGCGATTGCCCATGCCATCAAAGATGCCACCGTGTGCTCGTTGGCTCGCGCGAACGACCGCGATATTTCCCAGGCCGCCGCTGCACTCAAAGGCGCAAACCGCGCCCGGATTCACACCTTCATTGCCACCAGCCCTTTGCACATGGAAAAAAAGCTGCGCATGACGCCCGATCAGGTGTTTGAGCAGGCCAAGCAATCCGTGCGCTTTGCACGCAACTTGTGCGAAGACATCGAATTCAGCCCCGAAGACGGCTACCGCAGCGACATGGATTTTCTCTGCCGCGTGTTGGAAGCCGTGATCAAAGAGGGCGCCACCACTTTGAATATTCCCGATACCGTGGGCTACGCGAGTCCGGAGCTCTATGGCAACTTCATCAAAACCCTGCGCGAGCGCATCCCCAATTCCGACAACGCCATTTGGAGCGTGCATTGTCACAACGATTTGGGCATGGCCGTGGCCAACAGCTTGGCCGGCGTGAAAATCGGCGGCGCGCGCCAAGTGGAATGCACGATCAATGGTTTGGGCGAGCGTGCCGGCAATTGCAGTTTAGAAGAGGTGGTGATGGCCGTGAAAACGCGCAAAGATTATTTCAACCTCACCATGGGCATCGACACGGTGCAAATCCTCTCCGCCAGCAAAATGGTCAGCCAAACCACCGGCTTCGTGGTGCAGCCCAACAAAGCGGTGGTGGGCGCCAATGCCTTCGCGCATGCCAGCGGCATCCATCAAGACGGCGTTTTGAAAGCGCGCGACACTTACGAGATCATGCGTGCAGAAGATGTGGGCTGGAGCGCCAACAAAATCGTCTTGGGCAAACTCTCTGGCCGCAATGCCTTCAAGCAGCGCTTGCAAGATTTGGGCGTGATCTTGGAATCTGAAGGCGAGATGAATACCGCCTTCATGGCCTTCAAAGAGTTGGCCGACAAAAAATCAGAAATTTTTGACGAAGACATCCTCGCGCTCGTGAGCGACGAGGCTGTCACGGCAGAGAAAGAGCATTTCGGTTTTATCTCGCTCTCGCAGCGCAGCGAGACCGGTGAGAAGCCGTATGCATCCATCGTGATCACGGTGGGCGGCAAGGAAATTCGCGGAGAGTCTAGCGGCAATGGGCCGGTGGATGCCTCGCTCAAGGCTATTGAGGCGCACGTCAAAAGCGGCGCTGAGATGGTGCTGTATTCGGTCAACGCCATAAGCGGATCGACCGAATCACAGGGCGAAGTGACGGTGCGGCTGCAAAACAGCGGCCGCATCGTCAACGGCGTCGGCGCCGACCCAGACATCGTGGTTGCGTCTGCCAAGGCTTATCTTTCTGCGCTGAATAAATTGCAGAGCAAGGCTGAGAGAGTGGCGGCGCAGGGATGAGTTTTTTTTAGCCTTCATCAGCAACCCGCCGTTTGGAAGAGCCGCTGGTACGCAGACTGAAGGTAAGGTTAAATCGACTTACTAGCCACCATCTTTAAACGAGCATTTAGCAAAAAACGTAACCGATTTCGCATCTGCGCCACTAATTGGATTCGCCTCGTGGTAGGTGAAAAAACCGACTCCAGCTCTGGGATAGAGGGAAAAGATCGCTATCGTATCTGCACTTGTTTCGATGGCGGAAATTACATCAACGCTGGCTAGAACGATATACGCTGATCGAAACCCTCTTTGAGCAATTCCAAACTCGGCAGACCCCTTCGTATTGGCGAATAAATAAGCGAGTTTTTTCTGATCTGTGTCGTCAATTCTAAAAATAGGATTGACATCAGTGAATCCGTCAGTGGAAAAATTCAAGTCTTTGCCCGTTTGTTTCGCAAGCAGTCCACCAAAATCCATCCTTTGACCAGATGGTTCTTGGCAAACGGCGGTCATCAGTGTTTTTCCATGTATCGGCATAGTAATCATGAAAAGTAGAGTAGCGGCGATCCTCAAACATTTATGCATTATTTGTGTCCTAGTATGTAATTTAATGAAATCTGCATTGCAAAGTCTGAGAGGTACACGGCGTGCGCTCAGGCCACCTCTGGCCATTTGATTTGCATTCTGCGGTTGTTGGCAAGGCAATCGCGCAAATACAAATTGATCAGACTTTGGTAGGGTACGCCAGCATCTTCGGCCATGCTTTTGAAATAGGTGATCACGTCATCAGACAGTCGCATCGTCACAGGCCGCTTGAGCTTGGATGCATAAGGATTTTTGCGTGACTTGAGTTTGGAGAGGTCGTATTCGGTTTTCATGTCAGTACCCTTTATAAAAAGCGCTTTCACGCTTCGTGGCCTTACGGGCAGAAATAATTCGGATCACTTCGCCATTTTCACGCTCGCAGTGACACACGATAAGAAGCTTTGAGTGAGCGCTGATGCCAAGTAGAAGAAATCGCTCCTCATCTTCGGAGTGCTCTTCATCAAAAAACTGAACTGCAAAGTCATCAAAAAAAACGGTCTTAGCTTCCTCAAACGAAACCTGATGCTTTTTCAGGTTTTCTGTCGCTTTTCCAGAGTGCCACTCAAACTTTATCATATGTACATTGTATTGAAAGTTGAGGGTGGAGGCAAGATGCACGAACGGAGATCAAAGCCCCAAATGCAACCTCAGTGCCTCATCTAGCGCCGTAAGTTGCTTGGGCTTCAAGCTGCCGCTGCGTTGTTGCGATAGGCGGGCTTTGTCGATGGTGCGGATCTGCTGCGCCATGGCTTTGCTGTCTTTGGGCAGGCCGGATTGCTCGGCGGTGAGGGGCACTTCGAAGGGGAAGACGCGGCTGATGTTGGAACTGATGGGCACGATGCTCACCAAGCTGCTGGCGCGGTTGGCAACATCGTTGCTGACGATCACGACGGGGCGGGTTTTTTGGATTTCTGCGCCACCGTCCCTCACGCTTTTGAGGTCGAGCTGCGCGAAGTAAATGTCACCACGCTTCATGAGCCAGCCCATCCATGGCCACGCCATCAAATTCGGCGTTGAGTTGCGCATCGTCTTGGCTGCTTAGGCGGTAAGCTGCTTCCAAAGTGCGCTCGCGCTCCAAGCGCTCCAGCGTATGAAGCGCCACGTTGACGACCTGCGAGCGGCTGGCTGCTTTGTGCCGCAGGCGATAGACATCAATGAAGGCCATTGCAGCAGGGTCAAGCGAGACGGAGAGTTTTTGTGCGGTTTGCATACCGCATATCCTACCAAAAGTAGGTTTTGGTAGCAAGATGGCTTTTGCGGGCAGAGGGCGAATCGATCAAGCACCTGAAACTGACCGGGCTTCGACAGGCTCTGCTCTGACGGCATGTCGCACTAAACCCTCGACAGACGCAGCGTGATCTGGCGCACGGTCAGCGCGTGAAATTCAAATAGGCTTGATCACTGAATTAGGTAGCAAATCGTTGTCAAACACAGCCGTTCTCTTCTTAAACTTCAATACGCTATCCAGGCGCGCGATCAAATCAATGTAGCGCCCCACGCTCAAAATCTGCGGCATACCATCGCGCTGCACGCGCGTGACGATATAGCTGCTTTCACATTCCATCTCATTCGCATCAAAGCGCAATATCATAGGGGCGCTGCACACATGCCTTTGGGAATACGGGTCATGAAAAATCGTGTTTTGCACGCCATAAATCCGATCACGCAGCATGCCTTGGCTCTCGTAATCCATGATGCACAGCGGTAGGCCAGCATCAAAATTCTCCCGCGATTGCAGCTTGTAATGCCCATCTTCAGTAAACAGATCTGGCCATGCAGAGAGATCATTGCTATCGAGCAAAGCGGCGCTTTGCTGGAGCAGTGTGGTGAGTTGGAGGTAGTCAGTAAAATTCATAGACTATTAATTTGATAGCAAACTATTCATATTCTATAGGGGCAATATGCTGAAAATCTTTCAAAGATTCAGATGGAGAGCGTTTTTCGCCAGTAGGCATACATGCCGCGAATCAGCGTCTCTGTGACATTGTGATCCGTGTTTTTCACTGCTGTGCCATCCATTTCGCTCACCGTGCGCGCTTCGCCGTTGGCGCGATACGCTTGTTGCACAAACTCGATCACCTCGCCATCATCCGCGCTCACAAAGCCTGCGGGTCCGAAGAGATTGGATTGGCGCAAGCGTCGCCGCGTCATCTCCTCTGTGTCGTCTTCAAAACCAAAATGCGTCCACACAAAATCAAACACGCCTTCGCTCAC
>JANMDE010000033.1:0-9158 GCA_031376105.1 Variovorax sp.
TCAATATATTCCGTTCTCCTTGGATGAGGTCAGCTTGGATTTTTGCGTGGTTGGCCCCAGCGCCAACTCAGCCGGTGATGTAGACGTGTTGATCGCTGCATCGCGCAAGGAGAAGGTGCAAGATCGTCAAGGTTTGGCCGAGGCTGCCGGTTTGAAGCCAATGGTGCTGGATGTTGAATCCTATGCTTCTCGGCTAGCCACGCGGCGTTTGATCGAGCAGCTGCCAGATGCTGGCAAAGATGCCTTGGTGGCCTTGTTTGAAGTGGGCGCGATGACCACCAGTATGCAGGTCATGAAGAACGAAGAAGTGGTCTATGAACGGGATCAGGCCTTTGGCGGCGCTCAGTTGACTCAATTGATCGTGCGGCAGTATGGTTTTTCTCCCGAAGAGGCCGAAAGCAAAAAAAGAAGCGGCGAGCTGCCAGAAGATTATGAAAACTCTGTGCTGCGCCCCTTCGTGGAAAATATGGCGCAAGAAATCGCGAGAGCGCTGCAGTTCTTCTTCACCAGCACGCCGCATAACCGCGTGGACCATGTCATGCTGGCTGGGGGCTCGTCCTCGTTGCCAGGTTTGACAGATGCGGTGACCGCCCAGACGTCGTTTGAGTGCCAAGTGCTCAATCCATTTGAGGGAATGCAACTTTCGGGCAATATCAAAGAAAATAAGATGCGCCGCGATGCGCCTTCTTATCTGAGCGCATGCGGCTTGGCGATGAGGAGGTTTCTACAGTGATTCTGATTAACCTACTCCCGCACCGAGAAGCTGCGCGCAAGCGTCGCAAGGAGGCGTTTCTCGTCTCGATGGGCATTGCAGCTGTATTGGGCGGTGTCATTTGCAGTTTTGTTTATGCGGCTTATCAGGCGCAAATTTCTGCACAAAATGATAAGAATAGCTTTCTCAAGACGGAGATTAAAAAGCTCGAAAACGAGATCAAGGAAGTCTCCACCCTGCAAGCTGAAATTGCATCCCTGCGCGCTCGCCAACAGGCTGTTGAATCTTTACAAGCCGACCGTAACCAGCCCGTTTATCTTTTGACTGAGCTTGTGAAGCAACTCCCTGATGGCGTGTATGTGTCTTCGATGAAGCAAGAGAACTTGACTTTGAATTTGCTGGGCACAGCACAGTCGCAGGAGAGGGTCTCTGAGTTGTTGCGGAATCTCGCCAACAACAGCCAATGGTTCACCCGGCCCGAACTCATTGAGATCGTTGCTGGCACTGTCTCACTGGGAGCTCGGGATCAGCGGCGCGTATCAAACTTCTCTATACGCGTTCAAGTACGCAAGCCAGCGGATGTGCAAAAGCCCGCTGCAGTAGCTTCTGAACCTAAGAAACCATGAGGCTGACATGGCAACCAAACAAAAAATGAATTTTGATATGGGGCAGCTGCAAGAAAAGCTGATGTCCCAATTTCGAGGTCTTAACGCCAATGACCCGGCCTCTTGGCCCGCGCTACCTCGCTACGCTTTGTGCTTGTTGCTGATGGTGGCGGTTGTGGTGGCTTTGTGGTTTGTTTGGCTTCAAAATTCAGCCGATGAGCTCAAGCTAGCTCGCGATCAAGAGGTCACACTCAAGGAAGATTACAAGAAGAAATTGGTGCAGGCGGTCAATTTGGACACACTCAAGAAACAACGTGAGCAGGTTCAGCAGTACGTGACTCAATTAGAAAAGCAACTGCCCAGCAAAGCTGAAATTGATGCACTCTTATCTGACATCAATCAGGCCGGACTCGGGCGCAGTTTGCAGTTCGAATCCTTTCGCCCTGGTGCGGTCGCTGTCAAAGAATACTATGCAGAACTACCTATCGCGATGCGTATCACAGGTAAGTATCACGACATCGGGGCTTTTGCAGCAGATATTGCCAACCTTTCTCGGATTGTGACGCTTAATAATTTGAGTCTTACCCCTGCAAGAGATGGTGCGACACTGTCGATGGAAACTACTGCTCGGACCTATCGGTATCTAGATCCTGAAGAAGTCAAAGCACAGCGGAAAGCCACCGCACCTGCTGCCGCGGCTGCCCCTGCACAAGCACCGGGAGCTAAAAAATGAAGTCTTTGATGTTTGAAAGATACGTCCGATTCGGCTTGATCGCTTCTCTGTGTGCTCTGACAGCGTGCATCAGCGATGATCAACAAGACACTCGCCAGTGGATGCAAGAGCAACGCAATGCCACCAAACCGAGCGTTCAGCCCATCCCTGAACCAAAAAAATTCACACCAGCGCCCTACCTGAATGACCTTTCAACTGAGCCTTTTAGTAACCAAAAACTGGCTCAAGCTTTAAAACGCGAATCAAGCCAAGCGACAGCAAATGCGGCACTGATCGCGCCCGAATTGAACCGCCGCAAAGAAGTGCTTGAAGGCTATCCTTTGGATGCCATGGCGATGGTGGGCACTATGCTGCCAAAAGGCGTACCAGTTGCCTTGGTGCGAGTTGGCAAGCTTCTTTACCAAGTTCGTGTAGGAAACTACGTGGGGCAAAATTACGGCAAGGTTGTTAAGTTAAGCGAAACAGAGCTTGTGTTACGTGAAATTGTGCAGGATGCTGCTGGCGAATGGATAGAGCGCCAAGCAAATTTGCAGCTTCAAGAGACTTTAAAATGAAAAAATCTACATTATTTTCAAATGGCTCACTGACAAAATGGGTAGCCTTAGTTGCTTTACTCGGCAGCGGGAGTTTTGTGTGGGCTCAGAATGCGATCCAAAGCTTGGCTGCAACCATGCAAGGAGGAGTGGTAGTCATTCGTATCGAGTTCTCTCAGCCGCTCACCTCACTGCCGGCTGGCTTTTCTATACAAAGTCCAGCGCGTATTGCACTTGATTTCCCCGGTTTCAATAACGCTTCCGGAAAAAATGTGGTCGATGTCAATCAGGGCAATCTTCGATCCGCCAATATTGTGCAAGCGGGCGAGCGAACACGTGTAGTTCTCAATCTGAAACAAGCTTCCTCGTACAAAACTGAAATTCAAGGCAAGAGCCTTCTCGTTTCCCTTGAAAGCACCGCCATCGCAGCGGCGCCCGTTTCTTCTTCGGGTGCAGCTCCGCAGCAAACCGTTTTTGCAGAAGTGCGCGCGAAAGATGTTCAGGCAATCAAGGATCTAGATTTTCGGCGCAGCCCAGATGGAGCGGGTCGCGTCGTGGTTGATTTACCTAGCAATCAAATCGGCGTCGATATCAAGCAGCAAGGAGCCACACTTGTGGTGGAGTTTCTCAAAAGCAGTCTTCCTGAGGGTCTAAGACGTCGGCTTGATGTCGCTGACTTTGGTACCCCCATTCAATTGGTCAGTACTTCCCAAGTGGGTGATCGTGTTCGAATGGTCGTAGAGCCTAAAGGCCTGTGGGAGCATAGCGCCTACCAGAGCGACAATCAATTCGTGCTTGAGGTTCGCCAACAAAAAGTCGATTCCAGCAAATTGACGCAAGGCCCCGGCTATAGCGGCGAGAAGCTGTCGTTGAATTTTCAAAATATTGAAGTGCGATCTCTCTTGCAGGTTATCGCTGACTTCACCAACTTTAATGTGATTACGTCTGATTCCGTTACTGGCGCAGTCACACTGCGACTCAAAGATGTGCCTTGGGATCAAGCACTTGATATCATCCTTCAAGCCAAAGGATTGGGTATGCGCAAGAACGGCAATGTGCTTTGGATTGCGCCAAAAGACGAAATTTCTTCAAAGGAAAAACAGGAGTTGGAAGCCAAGGCCGCACTGCAATCACTTGAGCCTGTTCGCTCTCAGAGCTTTCAACTCAATTACACCAAAGCCGCTGACATAGCTGCACAACTCAGCGCGTCAACCGGATCGGGTTCAAATGCAACGCGCATCTTAACTGCACGCGGAAGCATCGTATCTGAGCCGCGCACGAACCAACTCTTCATCACTGATATTCCCTCCAAACTTGAAGAAATTCAAAGTTTGTTAGCAAAATTGGATGTACCTGTACGGCAAGTCATGATCGAGGCGCGGATCGTCGAAGCGTCCGATCAGTTTGGGCGCTCCTTGGGGGCCAAACTTGGCGCCAATGATTTACGTGGTGTCAGAGGCGGCGATGCTGGTTACGGAGTGATTGGTAATAACCGTGTTGCTTGGGGCACCAACTACGGTAACGTGATCGGCACAACAGGGACACAAAATGGAGGAGTCGATACCGGGGGCACATTCTTCAATTTGCCAGCTGTGGGGCAAAACGGCTTCTCAGCAGCAACCGTAGCTCTATCTATCTTCAACTCATCAGCCAACCGCTTCTTAAATCTGGAATTGTCTGCGCTGGAAGGCGATGGCAAAGGGCGAATTGTGTCTAGCCCGAGAGTGATCACGGCCGATCAAACCCGCGCATTGATCGAACAAGGCACCGAGCTGCCGTATCAAGTTGCGACCTCTAGCGGCGCTACATCGATCGCTTTCCGCAAAGCGAATTTGAAGCTTGAGGTGACCCCGCAAATCACCCCAGAAGGCAACATCATTCTTGATGTCGATGTCAACAAAGACAGCGTGGGTCAGGCCACAGCCTCTGGCTTTGCGATCAACACCAAGCATATCAAAACTCAAGTGTTGATTGAAAACGGTGGCACCGTGGTGATTGGCGGAATCTTTGAGCTTACTGAAACGGAAAGCGAAACCCGCGTTCCGTTCTTGTCCGATATACCGGTCGCGGGCAACTTCTTCAAACAGCGCCAGAAAAGTCTCAACAAACAAGAGTTGTTGGTTTTTATCACACCTCGGATGATTTCTGACCGTGCTGCGGCACGTTGATCGCTATTATTCTGATAGCATATCTGGCTATTCGATAGGGAAAATATGAATACTTTCAAGTTTGCGTTGATTGCCATGCTGATGTCAGTCTTGACGGCATGCGGCGGTGGTGGCGGTAGTTCTGGGGCGACTGCCGGTTCGAGTGGATCCGGTGGCTCAGGGAGCACAGGCGGATCTACTGGAACAGTCACAAGTGTCACGCCGACGGTCGTCGTTTCAATCGTTAATTCGTTGGGCGCCCAAGTCAATAATATACAGGTCGGTAGCTCATACTCAGCGAAGGTGCTAGTCAAAGATGCGAGCGGCAACCCAGTGAATGGCCGTTTAGTTGCGTTTAGCATCGACGGATCCATCGCAACTTTAGGTAGTACGTCAGCTTTAACCAATTCGAGTGGTGAGGCTAATGTAACCATCGGCCCTGCATCCATTTCCTCGTCAGGAGCAACCACGCTGCGAGCAGATGCCATCATCTCAGGTGTGGGATATTCTGGCGCTCTAGACTTTGGAGTCTCAGCTGGTAGCATTTCTTTGTCCGCAATTCGATCAGGTGCGGCCAATCTTGCCTCTGCTGGAAATACAAGTCTCGAAATCACCGCTCTGCTTTCCGGTATACCCACTACATTGCCTGTAAATGTGGTTTGGACGGCATCCTGTGGGTTGATCAATGGGTTGTCTGCAGTTTCACCCGGAGTTAGTGTGACAACCAACGGCTCTGGTATTGCTGCTGCAAGCTATCAGTCTGTGAATGCTGACGGTAGCTTGTGTTCTGGGGCTGTTGCCTTGACCGCAAACACGGCAGGGCTTGTTTCCGCAGTGCAGGGAAGCTTAACAATTCAAGCACCAGTGGCAAATGCCATCGCATTTCTATCTGCGACGCCCAACAATATTTTTGTTTCAGGTAGCGGTGCGGCCGACAGAAGTTTGGTGAAGTTCCGGGTATTTTCTAGCACAGGGTCTCCACTGCAGAATGTATCTGTGACGTTCTCCATCACGACAAACCCCGGAGGCGTAGGCATTGGATCGATTGGATCCGTAGCTCCGGTGAGTGTGACATCAGACGCTTCGGGTGACGTGTCGATCAACGTATTCTCAGGTTTGATACCTGGGCCCGTCAAATTGCGAGCGGCTCTATTCAGTAACACTAGCATCTTTTCTGAATCGCAAAACCTTTCGGTTGCTTCAGGACCTCCTTCGCAGAAATTCATGGATCTATCAGTCTCTACTTTCAATATAGAAGGCTGGGTACGCAGCGGCTCAAGTACACAACTTACCGTCCGAATCGCTGACCGACAGGGTAATGCTGTCGAAGACGGTACTGTTATTAACTTTACTGCTGAAGGCGGGCAAATTGCTTCGAGCTGTGCCACGAGCAGATCAAGCGGTATTTCTTCCTGCTCCGTAGATTTCATCAGTCAGAACCCTCGCCCAGCTGGTGGTAGGGTCGCTGTTTTAGCTTATCTAGAAGGTGATAAGGACTATACCGACAACGATGGGAGTAATAGCTTTACGGTCGGCGATACGCTTGTTGAAATGGGTGATGCGTATCGTGATGATAACGAAGACGGCATGTATGGGGCTGCCAATGATGGTTTTGTTTTTCCACGGGGTGGCGTGACGACCTGCCTAGGCGCGGGTGGATCTGTACCATCACGCGCGAATACCTGTGATGGAAAACTGCGTACTACGGTCCGGGCGCAAACTTCGATACTTTTCTCTTCAAGCGAACCGTCGTTTGAAACGGTCTCGATCAGCACAGGCAGCATCCGATTAAAAGTTAGAAGCGTTAACAATACGCTGCTGCCAATGCCGGCAGGCACAATAATTACTGCAGAAGGCGTGGGTGGAACATGCGCAGTAGAAAAGCAAGTGGGCAGCCCTGTTGTGAACGTCTTACCAGGTACTAATCCGTTTGCAGATCTCGCAACAACTTTTTCTGCAACGCTCAAGACTTGCGTGGTGGGAAATGCGGTAGATATTAAGGTCCAATCCCCCAGCGGATTAGTCACCACAACACGCTTTATTCTGTAGTGATCATCCTTATCGGCCTTCCCGGTTCCGGTAAGTCCACAGTTGGCCGACAGCTTGCTCGCAGGTTGTCGGCTTCTTTCATGGACTCGGATCATATGATTGAGCAGCGTTTGGGTTGCTCGATCAGGGAATACTTTGAGCGCGAGGGTGAGGTGGCTTTTCGGGATGTGGAGGAGGCTGTGTTGGCCTCGCTGCTCCAACAGGATGCGATTGTCGGAAATACTGGCGCCACAATTAATTCAGCAGCTAAAGCAACTGATATAAACACGGCGATCACTGAAAGTGGGACGCTTGAGAAGCCGCAGCTTCGCGTTTTATCTACAGGCGGTGGCTCGGTGCTGCGCGAGGCTAATCGCAAGGCTTTGCGTGCCGCAGGGCATGTGGTGTATCTGCGGGCGAGCCCGGAGGATGTATTCAGGCGCCTTCGACATGATCGCAATCGCCCCTTGCTACAGGTGGGTGATCCGGTGCAGCGACTGCGCGATTTGTATGCGCTGCGCGACCCTTTGTATCGAGAAACTGCGCATTTTCAGGTGGAAACAGGCCGCCCGAGCGTAGCGACTTTGGTGAACATGATCAGCATGCAGCTCGAATTGGCGGGGGTGTTACCTGCGCCCATAGAGCGCCGTGCGCCGGTTGGCCATGAAGCCGTTCGCGCTGACATCGCCTAAAAATGTGAAAATCTAATCATGACAAATACCTCTCAAACCCTCACCCTCGGCGGCGGCTGCTTTTGGTGCACTGAATCCGTTTACAAAGAAGTCAAAGGCATTCTCGATGTGGAGTCGGGCTATTGCAACGGCCATGTGACAAACCCAAGCTATGAGCAGGTTTGCACCGGGCAGACGGGGCATAACGAAGTGGTCAAGCTGGTCTATGACCCAGCGGTGATCTCCACGCGGGAGATTTTGGAAATCTTTTTCGTGGTGCACGATTGCACGCAGCTTAACCGCCAAGGCAATGACAGCGGCACACAATATCGCAGCGGGATTTATTTCTCTACGCCTGAGCAGCAGACCGAGGCGAACGACATCATTCACGAGATGAGCCAAGACAAAATCTTTGGCTCTCCCGTCGTGACCGAAGTGTTACCGCTGCAAAACTACAGCGCTGCCGAGGAATATCACCAAGACTTTTTTGAGCGCAACCCGTATCAAGGCTATTGCATGGCCGTGGCTGCGCCGAAAGTGGCGAAGTTTCGCAAGACCTTCGCAAGATTAGCGAAATAGTTTGCGTTTGTGGGGTGGCTCTCAGGCTGCGTATCATTGCGGCATGCTGAATGCTGATCACCTCAAGTTTGCTTACCCACAGGGTGCGCTGATGTCGTTCCCGGACATCGCGCTGCCGCAGGGCGGCGTGTTGCTGTTGCAAGGAGCCTCGGGTTCGGGGAAATCGACGCTGCTGGCTTTGTGTTGTGGGCTTTTGAAGGCGAGCAGCGGGCGCATTGACGTGGCTGGCCAAGATGTGGTGGCGTTGCAGGGCGCGGCGCGCGATGCTTGGCGCGGGCGCAGCGTGGGATTTTTGCCTCAAAAGTTGTATTTGAGCGAATCGCTGAGTGTGCGGGGCAATTTGGGCTTGGTGTTTTTTGCAGCGGGGCTGCGGGAAGAGCCCGCAAAAATAGCGGCAGCTTTAGAGGCGCTGGGTGTGAGCGAGCTGGCAGATCGTCGCCCGAGCCAGCTGTCGGGTGGGCAAGCGCAGCGCGTGGCGCTGGCGAGGGCGACATTGCTTTCGCCCAAAATTATTTTGGCAGATGAGCCGACGGCAAGTCTGGACGATGAAGCGGCAAACCAAGCAATGGCGCTGCTTTTGCAGTCGGCGCAGCGCTGCGGAGCGAGCTTGGTCATTGCCACGCATGATGCGCGCGTCGGCCACGCTTTGGCAGCGCTGGGGCAGGCTGCGCGGACAGTTAAGCTTGAAAAATCAAGTAAAACCGGCCACTTGCCCCTACAAAATACACATAGTATGCTATGAAAAACATAGCATCTATATTCACCTATGCGCTGCGCATGTTGCTCGCACGGCCTGGCGCGGCGCTGCTCAACGCGCTTTTGATCGCACTTGGCGTGGCCACGATGACGGTGTTGCTGCTCGTTTCCACACAAATGGAGCGCAGCTTCGAGCGCGATTTAGCGGGTATCGATGTGGTGGTGGGCGCGAAGGGCTCGCCGCTGCAAATGATTTTGGCGGGCGTGTTGCATGTGGATGTGCCAGCGGGGAATATTCCTTTGGTGGCGGCGCAAGAATTGGCGACAGACCCGCGCGTGAAGCAGCTCATTCCGCTGAGTTTGGGCGATAGTTTTGAAGGCCATCGGATTGTGGGGATGACACTGGCTTACCCGGCTTTGTATGACGCGACGCTGGCCTCGGGCGCAATGTGGC
>JANMDE010000036.1:0-3984 GCA_031376105.1 Variovorax sp.
GCAGAACCCACCAAAATACGCACTGATTTCGTTGGCCAGTCTTGAGAAGGCGACTGCGCCAAAGCCAAGCTGTGACAACTCAAAGCGCAGGCAGCGATCATTAGCGTGAAGGTTAATTTCATAGATTTGTCTCGTGCAGCTTTTGTGAACACCTTGCAGTGTTGTAGCGGCGATAGTAGTGACGATAAAACTTAACGTAAATTGAAAATAAATGATTGTTTGATAATCATTGGTTATCATTCATGCTCAGCCCATCGCTAACCCTTATTCGTTTACCCTGATGTCAACACCCCTCTTGATTCCGCAACTTTTGAATCGGCTACGCATGCGGCAAGTGGCGCTCATCTTGGCTGTGGGTGAGCATGGCACGCTGCGCAAAGCATCCGCCGAGCTGGGCATGACCCAGCCTGCAGCCACCAAAATGATTCAGGAGCTGGAATCTGCCTTGGGCCAGCGCCTGTTTGAACGTGTGGGTCGGGGCCAAAAACTCACGCCTGCGGGCATCAGCGTGCTGCGCTACTTTAGCGGCATGCGTGGATCGTTTGAAGCCATGTCACGCGAGCTGGCTGAGCTGCAATTAGGCAGCGCAGGCAGAGTGTCCGTGGGCAGCATCATGGCACCCTCGCCCAAGCTGCTGACGCACGGCATCATTGCACTTAAAAAAGCCTTTCCACTGCTCTCAGTTGATGTGACGCTGGACACCAGTGATCGCTTGCTAGAGCTACTGCGAGAAGGCACCTTGGATCTGGCGATTGGCCGCATCCGAGATGCACATCGAGGTGACTACTATTTTGAACCGCTTGAAAACGAGGCCTTGGCGGTCGTTGCTGGCCTCCATCACCCGCTGGCCAAGCAAAAGCGCGTGAAATTTGTACAGCTACTCGCCTACCCTTGGATATTGCAACCGCCCGGCAGCCCGATGCGTGAGGTCATCGAGCAAGAGTTTCGCCTGCAGCAAGCATTGCCACCACAGGGTTTGATCGAAACCGCGTCTGTGGTCACCACCACCTGCCTGATGGCTGAGACCGACATGGTGGGCGTCGTGCCGCAATCGATTGCAGAAAACTACGCGAAGCATGGCTTGCTCACCATCTTGCCCTGCTCGATCAAACACAAGATGGAGGCGTTTGGCACCATCACCCGACGCGACCGGCCACTGAGCGAAGCCGCCAAGTTTTTTGTGGCAGCGCTGCACAAGCGCAGTGTGGCGTAGCCCGAAGCGTAGATGCCTTAAGGGCGCAGCATCTCGATATGCGGGATGCCGTCTTCAACATAGGGCGCGCTGGCTTTTGTAAAGCCGTGCTGTTGGTAAAACGTTTCTAAGCGTGCTTGTGCACCGATGCGGATAGCCTGAGCCCCCCATTGCTGATGCATCAAGGCAATCGCCTGCTGCATCAGCGCATGGCCAGCGCCTGTGCCGCGCAGGCTGGTGTGCGTGATCACGCGGCCAATGCTGGCTTCTTCAAATTTGATGCCTGCGTTAAAGCAGCGCGCGTAGGCAATGAGCTTTCCGCTCTCAACGTGCTTTTCATCTTGAAGTCCAAGCAGATGTACGGCCTGCGTGTCAAACCCATCCATGTCTTGAAAAACGCAGTTTTGCTCAACAACGAACACGTCGGTGCGCAGCTGTAGCAGCGCATACAGCTGCTGCAAGGTCAGCGCTTCAAACGGCTTGAATTGATAATTCAGCGCAGCCGCCAAGCCCATGCTTCACTCTGCTTTTTTCAGCACAAAACCGATGCGCGGGAAATGCACAAACACTTCGCCAGCCCGCGCATCTACGCGGCGCAAGGTGTAGCGCGTTCGCGTGGCGGCGACGAGTTCGCCTGAGCTTTCCTCTAAACCGAAGCTTTCAGCGCGGATGGTGACTTGCGAGCCTAGAGCAATGCCATGTTCGTCTTGAAAGGCATTTTCAGAGCCAAATAGCTCACTCGCCCTTATGTAATAAGCACAGTTTGCTATAGATTCAGTAGCATTCGATTTACTCACCTGACCCTGCCCAAAGCCTTCCACGCGATCCATCCAAGCCAACACGGCGGGTGTGGCATCAAGAACGCTGGCAATCGGCGGCGTGATGCGCCGCGTGAACCACAGCGAATGATAGACCGCAAAATCCGCCACGCTTGGCACATCGCTTAGCAAGAATTTCTGCCCATCCAGCATGCTAGAAATTCGGCGCAAATAACTTTTGTAGCTGGCAGCCGCATCCGCCGGATTCATCCGCGCCGCCCCGCCGCGCATGGCTTGGCGATCCGCTGCAAACGCCTTCAGATTTTCGGGCGGCGCATCTTTGAAGACATGCTGAGCGCCCGCCGGCTGAAAGTTATAGGCCATCGCCACAGGAAACAGCATGCTGTCCGCCCACTGAGCCACAGTGCGCGCTGCGCCTTTGAGCCCAGCCGGATAAAGCGTTTTCTCGGGGCTCAAATGCTCTAACACGTCACAAATCAACATCGTATCGCAAACAATCTGGTTGCCCACCTGAAGCACAGGAATCCGCCTGTAGCCGCCGGTGAGCGCAACCAAATCATCTTTGGGCATAACCATCGGCTGATGCACAGATTTCCAAGCCATGCCTTTGTAGCCAAAGATCGCTCTGATTTTCTCGGCGAAGGGGGAAGAGGGGTAATGATGGAAATAAATGTCTTGGCTCATGGTTTATCTCTTTATCTTGGGTTGATGGCGTGATTTTTAATACCGGACGCAAAGGGCGCAGAAGTTGCGCAAAAGTCGCAAAAAAGAAATTACGAAAAAACTCGATCAAACTTTATAGAGCACATTGGTAGCTTCAATTCTTGAATTCAAAACTCTTTTTGAATTTATTTCTCGGTACTTTTGCGTCTTTTACGCAACTTCTGCGCCTTTTGCGTCCGGTATTTGGGTATTTCAATCTCTCTAAATCAAATCAACTTCACCAGCTGCTTACCAAAGTTGCGTCCCTTGAGCAACCCCAAAAACGCCTCAGGCGCATTCTCAATGCCCACAGCCACGCTCTCACGTGCGCGAAGCTTGCCCGTGGCTACCAAAGTGCCCAGCTCTTTCAAAGCTTCTGGCCAGATTTCCATGTGTTCGGCCACGATGAAGCCTTGCATCTTGAGGCGGCTGACCAAGATGATCGCGGGGTTAGCCATCGGCGTGGTATCGCCGTCATAGCGCGAGATCATGCCGCAGACTGCGATGCGGCCAAACGCGTTCATGCGCGCCAAGATCACGTCGGTGATCCAGCCGCCGACGTTTTCAAAGAAGCAATCAATGCCATTGGGCGCTGCGGCTTTCAAGGCAGCATTGAGCGCTTTTCCATCGCTGTGTTCTTTGTAATCAATACAAGCATCAAAGCCCAGCTCATTCACCACATAAGCGCATTTTTCCGCCCCGCCCGCAATGCCCACCACCCGGCAACCGCGCGCTTTGGCGAGCACGCCTACCGCAGAGCCCACAGCGCCTGAAGCGGCGTTCACCACGACTGTCTCGCCCGCCTTAGGCTCACAGATTTTGAGCAAACCATACCAAGCCGTCACGCCCGGCATGCCGACTGCACCGAGGTAAGCTGACAAAGGCACGGGGCCTTCGCTCACCTTGCGCAGCGCGCCCACAGCGTTGCCATCCGCAATGCTGTATTGCTGCCAACCACCCATGCCGACCACTTTGTCGCCCAGAGCGTATTTGGCATGCTTGGATTCAACCACCTCGCCCACCGTGCCGCCGATCATCACCTCGCCAATGCCTTGCGAAGCCGCGTAGCTCTTACTGTCGTTCATACGGCCGCGCATGTAGGGATCGAGGCTCAGGTAATGGTGCTTCACGAGCACTTGTCCTTCTTGCAACGATGCCACCGTTTCGCTCACAAGTTTGAAGTTGGACAAGCTCGCTTCCACGGCAGGACGATTGTCAAGGACGATTTTTTGATTGAGAGTCATGAGATATTCCAGTTCACTAAAAACATATTTACTGCAACTTACTTACTACTAATTTCATAGCACTCTC
>JANMDE010000039.1:0-11678 GCA_031376105.1 Variovorax sp.
GTCACGCTCTACAAACATTTCGCTGGTGGAGAGGGCTGGATTCGAACCAGCGTACTCGTAAGAGGGCAGATTTACAGTCTGCTGCCATTAACCACTCGGCCACCTCTCCGGCGAACCTAGGATTATGCCATGTTTTGGTGACGCTTGACCAGCAATTGGGCACTTCGATGCCGAGGGCCACCCGTCAATCAGCTAGGTTTTTTAACAGTCTGTCAGCGAAACACCACAGTACGATGACCATTAAGCAGCACACGATGCTCGCTATGCCATTTCACGGCACGGGCGAGCACTTGGCTTTCTGTGTCGCGGCCTCGCGCTGTCAGGTCGTCCACTGTGTCGGAGTGGTCGACGCGAGCCACATCTTGCTCAATGATCGGACCTTCGTCGAGGTCAGCGGTGACGTAGTGAGCCGTAGCGCCGATCAGCTTGACGCCGCGATCATGCGCTTGATAATACGGTTTAGCGCCTTTGAAACTAGGCAAAAAACTGTGGTGAA
This sequence comes from Variovorax sp., assembly GCA_031376105.1. GTDB lineage: Bacteria > Pseudomonadota > Gammaproteobacteria > Burkholderiales > Burkholderiaceae_C > JANMDU01. Next base: position 497 of record JANMDE010000039.1, read on the forward strand.
TGTTGATAGCGCGACCTGCAAGGGCTTTGCATAAGTCATTTGACAGAATTTGCATGTAACGCGCCAGCACAATCAGCTCCGCACCCTCCGCTTCGATGATCTCCAACTGCCTGGCCTCCACTTGAGCCTTGCCATCTTGGACCATCGGCACATGATGGAAGGGCACGTTGTAGCTGGCAGCGAGTTGGTAAAAATCGCGGTGATTGCTGATGATGGCGCGAATATCCACGGGCAGCAAGCCGCTTTTCCAACGAAATAGCAGATCGTTCAGGCAATGGCCTTGCTGGCTGACCATGAGCACTGTGCGCATGGGCTGCTGGGTGGCATGGAGCTTCCAACGCATCTCGAAATTTTGAGCGAACGCCGCTAAATCTGCCCGTAGCTGAGCCTGCGGCTGGCTGCACGCAAAGCTCACACGCATGAAAAATAAGCCGGTATCGTGATCGTTGTACTGAGCGGCTTCTTCGATATTGCCACCGTGTTCGAGCAAAAAACCGGAGACCGCATGGACAATCCCCATGCGGTCTGGACAAGTGAGGGTGAGAATGTAATTGGTTGGTGGATTCAGTGACATGACGATATTTTCACGTATTTTTCAAACAGGCACGTTCTACGCCTCGTGGGATTTAACAAATTCGCTATTTATTTTGTAGCATAGAATTTTAAACACTTGGCTCACCAAGTTTGCATCTTGACACTATGCTCAAGAAGCTTGTAGTACTTAAGTTGAATTGCGCACGTCCGCTTATCAATGTAATATTTAGTACATATTTGATGTGTGCTGCATATTCAGCGATCAATGCAAGGTGAGGATCACAGAGTCAAAATGAATGCACGCCATACCGATCGCTTGGACAACGTACCCAGTCCCGACAAATCAGAATGCTTTCGGCAGGGCATTCGTGTGATCAGCCTATCTGCAGAAAAGCTATTGACATCACTGCGTGAGCAAGGCGCACAGCATCCTACCCTAGGTCTTCAGTTAGCAGGTTTGCTCAAAGACTTACGCAAGCAACGTACCTACTCTATGGATCTCGCCATGGGTATGCCGACCAATGCGCAGTTTGACACCTACATCAATGCGCTCGGACATCTGCGCGGCACAGTGGCGCAGTGGTTGACCATCCACGCCGCCAATCCCTACGCCATTGAAGTAGAAGCCACAGACTTTGAAATGCAATGCTTCAGCACCTTGGGCGCGGGTGTTATGTGGCTGGATAGCTTGAGCAATGGCCCCGAACGCGATAGTTTGCCTACTGATGAGCAGATGCTGTCCTTCGTCTTCGGCGCACAAAAAGCTAACGGAGAAGATATTACCGATCAGGTTGAGCATATGTGGAGTCGCTTCACGACTCAGCCGGGCTTGGTGGCGGCATCGTCAGTTTAAATTCATGTGAATGATGTAGCGCGCATCCTACTGGCTGCGCTAAAGTACGCTGCATGTTGTTTCGGTTTGACCCAGCCATCGTGCGCATTTGGATGCGCGCCCACTACCCTGGTCTATTGCTTTGCGCAATGATTGCGCTCTCGGCGACTTTTTTGGCTGAGCATTACGGCGGTCCACAGCTTCTTTACGCCCTATTGATCGGCTTGAGTTTTCATTTCATGGTCAAGAATCCGCAAGTCAAACCCGGAGTGGATTACTGTGGCCGCACAGTGCTGCGATTGGGTGTCGCATTGCTGGGCGCACGAATCACACTGTCTCAAGTAGCGCAACTAGGTATCTCCTCAGCGCTTTTGGTGATTAGCGCGCTGATCTTGACCATTTTGTTTGGCGTGATGTTGGCGCACTGGCTCGATCGCCCGCGCGACGAAGGCCTGCTTTCTGGGGGGGCTGTCGCCATTTGCGGTGCATCAGCGGCGCTAGCTGTGGCCAGCGTATTGCCGCAAACGCCACGCAATGAGCGCTTTACCTTACTCACCGTTGTGGGGGTCACCGTGCTTTCTACCTTGGCCATGATTCTGTATCCATTTGCTCTGAAATGGCTGGCCCTCTCGCCTCAGCAAGCTGGTTTGTTTTTGGGCGGCACGATCCATGATGTGGCACAGGTGGTGGCTGCCGGCATGATTCTTGGGCCTGCAGCGGGCGACACAGCGACGGTAGTGAAGTTGTTCAGAGTAATGCTGCTCACACCCGTCGTGGTAGTAATCGCCTTGCTCTACCGGCGGCAAATGGCGCAAGCCACGGCCGATGCTGCAGCCGCCGTGGCAGCAGATGGTCAAGTGGCCGCATCTGCGCCAGCATCTGTGCCCCTCATTCCTGGCTTCCTTTTGGCCTTTATCGTGCTCATGCTGCTGGCGAGCAGCCAAGTGTTTCCAAAAACTTGGGTCGACAGCGCCAGCGGCGCTTCTCGCTGGTGTTTGGTCGCCGCTATTGCAGCAGCGGGTGTGAAGACCAGTTTTGAAGATTTGCTCAAGTTGGGCTGGGAACCTGTGCTCATGCTAGTGGCAGAGACCCTTTTCATTGCCAGCTTGGTGGCAGCTGGTATGTGGTTTATGACGGGCTAATTATTTGCCTTTGGCAAACAAGTAGCTCGCTGCACGCATGGTGGTATTTTCAGCCTGCGCATAGGCGCCTACTTTTTGCTGATAGCGAGCCAGTGAGGTATCAGCACGCAACAAGGCCTTGGCCATTTCCATTTGATGCTCAACGGGCTGAACACCTTCTAGAACAGCAATCTGGCGACGCATGTCTTCTGCTTTCGCTTCATCTCCCACAGAGGCAAAAGCCGCAGACAACGCACCCAGCCCTTGCAATCGCGCCACGCCCGTGGCTTGCGCAATGCTTGGCTCTAATGCCTGCAAAGACTTGAGCAACATAGGTGTGGCTGCTGTACCAGCGATTTCGCCCACAGCTTGCAAAGCAATTGCTTTGTCCATCAGGCTGGCAGCTTTGCCCGCTTCAGCGACTGCTGCATCCAATGCCTGGCCAGCAGAAGCATCCGCACTGGTCAAAGACTTGCTTTGGTACAGCATCGCCTGTAGTTTGGCGCTGGCCAATGGCGAACGTGCTTGCTTGGTGGCGTTTTGCAGGCGCGTCACCAGATCGTTGGCACGCTCAAAATTTCCGGTACGTGCAGCAGCTGCGATGCCCGACTGCAACACGTGGCCAGAAGCGAGCAAAAGATGCTCTGTAGCCAGTTGCTTTTGGCCTGCATCGGTCACTTGCCCAGCCGCTTCCGCTGCAGTAGCGAGAAAAGCTTGCGCTGCTTGCTCAGGCGAGCGTGATTGCGCCGCAATGGCGATGGCAGCCGCGCTAGCTGCCCTTGATTTGTCCGCAGGGTCGCGCAAACCTACAACGCCTGCGCGCACCGCTTCGATGAGTTTGCGAGACTTGTCCGCTGTAGCAGCTGACAAACCCCAAGCGTTGGCGTTGACTTCACTGATTTGAACGGCAGTTGCCAGCGCGGGGCTCGGGCCGGGTATGGCTTGTATCTCACGAACAACACCCCGTGCGCGCGCACTTTGCCCCATCTCTGCCAACTGGTCGGCAAACTCAAGCGAAAGCAGCGGTTTGAAATCTACAGGCAATGGTGCCGGCACAAAAGGTTTTGCACCAGCTGCCCCAACGGCTGCAGCCCCTGAAGCCCCAGGCGCACCTGCGGCTCCTGACGCACCAACGGGGCCAGCCGCGCCACTGGCACCGGCCATAGCGCGCTGCGCTGAAGAATTGCCCGCGGCTTGCGCCAGCGTCATGGATGCCGCCAAGGCCTGATCCATCGGGATACCTTTGGCGTTGGGCCCGCCGTTGCGAGCTGATTTCAACAAGGCTTCCTCTTGCGCAGCATCGTCTAACAGCTCTGCGCTGGCAGGATCAAGCGTGCCAGCAGAAGGAAGGTTTTGCATGATTTGATCCATGTCCCCTCCCTTGGTTATTCCGCCTGCCACTGACTGCGCAGAAGCTGAAATGGCGTTGGGGGCGCCCGCTGGAGGTTTGCCGCCACTTGCGCCACCAGAATCTCCACCGCCACCAGCAATGCGCCCACCAAAAAAAGCTACGCCTGCCAAACCCAGCGCTGCCACACCTATTTTGAGTTTGCCCGCCAAAGAACTGCCGCCTTTGCCATCGCCGATGCCCATCTCAGCTTCTATTTCCTTGCGGATCAGCTCGCGCATCTCGCGCTCGGCACTCTCTTTTTTCTTCTTTTCCGAATCACGTTTTTCTTTGTCCAGCGACATTTCGGCGCGCCGCCGCTCTTGCTCCAGCAATTTTTTACGCAACAAGAATTGCTCATCGACCTTGTCCACAAACACATTGCAGCTCGGACACTGGCGGTTATCTGGCAAGATCACTCGTGCGTCGCATGCTGGGCACACCGTTTTACCGTCTGATTCCGCCGCCGTCATCTTGCTGATCGACAGCACTGGAGAGAGGGTGACTTTTAAGCCGGCTTTGGTGAAATCATCCCGCGCCTTTTCAGCGCGGCTTTTCGGTACGGCGCTGCCAATACGCGCAGACGGACCACTTTGCAACGCACGCGCCAAAGCTTCCACTTTGAGCGGTTCCATGCCTAGCTCATTGACCGCTTTGTCTTTGACGCGCTCAATACTTGAGCCTGCCGCCAGCTGGACGACGATGTCAAAAAGTGCCTCGTCGGATTCGACGTTGTTTCCTGCTCCAGGTGCTTGATCAGACATATTGCAACTCTTTCGTGAACCAATTTTTACAAACTGGAGCAAACTATAGCTCAGCCTGCTCGCCCATAGGAGCTAAATGTGTAAATAACGAGAGGCAAGCGGAGCACGGGCGGCCACCGCCGCCAAATGCACATCAAAAGGGTCAGTGCATGACCACAGGGTTCTGGGCCAGCTGCGCATATCGCTCCAGCGTCTCCTCCACTTCATCTTGTGTGGGTGTTTTGACTTGCCAAGCCACGATCTGCTGCTGAAACAATTCAGCCCAAGAGCCATCAAGATAAACCTCTTTGCCTGAACGCTTGTCGACGATCTCAAAACCGTGACGCGCCAAACGATATTCAGGACGATCATCGAGCCCTGTGGGCGCTTTTTGCTCCACACCATCCAAGGAGATGCCCTGCATCGCCACCTGCACCGCATCACGGGCGCTGGCCTGTTCTTGGGGCTCAGCTTGCAGATGAACCACCACAAAGGAATCAGAGTCGTAGAGCATTTGCATGAATGGGTTGCTTTCGGCGTTGTGGGAGCTGCTTCGTTTACTGTAGCAGCTTATTTAAGAACGCAAGCAGGTATTTCAAGGGCATGGGTGTTTGCCCCTAAATTTGTAAGCGCCACGCTGTCAAACCGCCAACCTCAAGGCAACGCACTGAGTTTGAGATCAAAGAAATCTTCGCTCGGCGCATTGTTCGCAGTTTGCAAGATACGCACAGGCATGAAGCCTAAACTAGGCGCAAGCCATAACTCCAGTCTGCGGTCGAATTCACGGCGTGGATTGCGCGTGAGTTTGTAGGTCAACATAGGCCCTGTTGGCAACTGAATTTCTTCTTGACCGTCGTAGCGAATCTCCCAAGTTTCCGACAGGTCGACATTCGCCACGTTCACCCGAATGATGCTGCCGACATCGATCCGTCCCGGATTGCCTGCAAACAAGCTAGAAAGCAAAAGCATGACGCTCAATCTATCTTGCGCGCCCGTCTCCAAAACCGCCTCGGGCTTGTTGTTGCTGAATTGGATTTTCACCAGTTCCGTTCGGAAATGCGCGGCCTGCTCGCTACGCAAACCCCGCCGCTCAGAAAATCGCTCAGGTGCCAAGCCCACTTCAGAAATCTTCCCCATACTGCTCCACTCAAACAGCGTGATCAGGAACAGGCTGGCTTCAATTTTGAGCGAGTAGTCTTTGCCATCGCTTTGCCAGATCAGCTGACCGCGCCCCTCGCGCGCCAGCCCACGCTGCCCCGTTGTTGCCACGAATTGCAAACGCACACTGCTAGGCAATTGCAACTCCAACGGCGGCGGCGCATCGGCGGAAGCCACCGATGTCGCTGTGCCCGCTTCAGACTCAGAGGACAGCGCGATCACGACGGTTTTGGTCGCACGCTGCACGACACTGGCGGTGATGAGCGGCTCATTTTGGCTCGGATTTTGTACTGAAGCGGCAGCGGGAGCAACTGCTTCAGGCAGGGGCTCGGCTTGCGTTTTCATCGGCTCAAGGGCAGCAGGTGAGACAGTGGGCGGGGCTTCAGCAGGCGATGCGAGCGGTGCCACTGCGCTTGTATCGGGCTTAGCCAGCGGTACAGGCTGAGGTTGCACCTGGGGTGCAGCTGGGGCTTCTATGGTGCGCGTGCGCAGGCCTCCGAACGATGCTGCGCCATGGAAATTTAAAGAAAATGGCTCGATTGCCCGCGCTAATATTACTAAGTGCGCTATTAAACTAATAGCAACTGCAACACCCAACTGCCGCCAAGGCAACGAATATCTTGGCAGGATCGTCCGCTTCTCAGGCGTCTTTGCTCTCACGTGTCACCTCAACGCGTAACCTGGGTCGTCGCACCCAATGCATCACCGAGCTGCGCTGCGCATCGCTTAAGCGCAGTCGCCGCGCCGCCAGTCGCGTCCGCGTCAAAACCAGCGCTTGATCCCAGCGTCACCAAGCTAAGGCAGATACGCCCGCCTGCGTCCCACACCGGCACAGCCAGGCCACTGATGCCTGGTAAAAGGGTGTCCACCACCCGGCCCAGCCCGAGCTTACGCGCCTCGTCGATCAGCTGCTGCGCCTGCGCTGCGTTGTGTGGCATGCCCTGGCGTTGCGTTTTAGCAAGCTGTGCGATTTCTTGCTTCAACAAAGGCGCAACCCACGCTGTGGGCGCGAAGGCGGCAAAGCAACGCCCTGTAGCCGACCCCAATAGCGGCATCACATCGCCCAAACGCAAATTCACGGTGACCGCGCGCACGGGCTCTTGCCAATGCACGATCACCGGCCCATGGTTGCCCCACACCGCGATCGCCACCGTGTGGCCAATTTCGGCCATCAGCGCATCCATGCGCGAGCGAGCCATCTGCACGGCATCTAGGCGCGAAAGCGTTGCGAGGCCAAGCTTGAGTGCAGCGGGCCCCAGGTCATAGCGTGTGCTGCCCTCGCCTTGCGTCACCAAGCCCAGCCTTTGGTAACTGACCAAATAGCGGTGCGCTTTGGCAGGGCTCATCCCGGCGGCTTGCGCCAAATCGCGCAACATCATCGCGCCCGGCGCTTGGGTCAGTGCCTCCAAAAGCGAAAATCCCACCTCAACCGATTGAATGCCCGCTTGTGATTTGGCAGGCAGCGCCAGCTGGCGCGCTTTGGGGGCTTGGGTTCGGGTGGCGGACATAAAAATGGGTTAAAAAGATCACGTAGAATCGTGGTGATAATTACGCAATAGTAAATGAATTCACCTTACCGTAATTTTTTATGACTTGGCTTCACAAGGATTTTTCATGAAACTTGCCACCCTCAAAGACGGCAGCCGCGATGGCGCTCTGGTCGTTGTTTCCCGCGATCTGTCTACCGCTCATTATGCAACCGGCATCGCAGCCAAGATGCAACAAGTCTTGGACGATTGGAATTTCATCAGCCCGCAGTTACAGGATTTGTATGACACGCTCAACCAAGGCAAAGCCCGCCACGCCTTCCCCTTTGACCCCAAGCAATGCATGGCGCCCCTGCCCCGCGCATACCAATGGGCCGACGGAAGCGCCTATATCAATCACGTGGAGCTCGTGCGCTTGGCGCGCGGCAGCGAAGTGCCCGCTAACTATTACACCGAACCGCTGATGTACCAAGGTGGCTCTGATGATTTTCTGGGCGCTTGCGATGATGCCAACGTGCCGTCAGAGGATTTCGGCATTGATTTTGAAGCCGAAGTGGCCGTGATCACGGGCGATGTGAAAATGGGCAGCACACCTGCGCAAGCCCTAGAGGGCGTGCGCCTGCTCATGATCGCCAACGACTGGAGCCTGCGCCACCTGATCCCTGACGAACTCGCCAAAAGCTTCGGCTTCTTCCAAAGCAAGCCCGCCACGGCGTTTAGCCCCGTGGCTGTCACACCGGACGAAGTGGCTGGTGCTTGGGTAGGCGGCAAACTCGGCTTGACCATCCAAAGCCAATGGAACGGCCGCACGGTAGGCATGTGCGATGCCGGCAGTGAGATGACGTTCCATTTCGGCCAACTGATCGCCCACATCTGCAAAACCCGCAACGTCCGTGCTGGCAGCATCGTCGGCAGCGGCACGGTGAGCAACCGCGCGATTGAGAAAGACGGCAAAAAAGAATGGGGCAAGGGTTACAGCTGCATCGCCGAAAAACGCGCGATTGAAACGATTTTGGACGGTAAACCCGCCACGGCATACATGAAATTCGGTGACACGATCCGCATTGAGATGAAAGGCAAAGACGGGCAGAGCGTATTTGGGGCGATTGAGCAGAAAGTCGTTCAACTCTCGTGAGCGAAAAGCTATTCAGCGGCTTGCGTCGTTTGTCGGCAAAACCACACAACGCTGCGCCATATTGCTCGTAGTACCTAGACAAAGCTGCACATTAAGCTGCCCAACCTAGACAAAGACTGGTCAAAAGGATACATTTTGGCACATCGCCTTCAAAATGAATTCTTTAGTCTTACATCATGCACCCGAAACTCAGACAAGCTGCCATCGAAGCAGTCGCAGACTATATGGGCGTTGCCGCAGAGTTTGTTGTCGACGATGCTTTTGCTGAGGTCGAAAAAAACACCGCATTCGCTGGCAAAGCTGAATACCAGCAGATGTATTTCTTCGTCTGCATGGGCAAGCTGTTGCCGCCAGAAGTACCGTATGCCAAAGTCAAAGAAGCCATTTTGAAGGCCACTGGTATCAAAGCCTGATTGGGACAGGCTTTCTTTTTTAATATTTCATCCCATTTGCTGAGGAGCGCATCATGAAGTCCATCCGTTCTCGCCTTGTTTTAGGCCTAGGTCTGATCATTGTTTTCTTTCTGGCGCAAGCCGCTCTGGTTTGGTACAGCCAAGCCACCGCCAAAAGTGAGGTCGTTGAAACCGCGCGTAAAAACACCATCGCCTCATCGCAACTCACCGATCTGGCCGTTCTCGCACAGCAAATTCGCCGCTATGAGAAAGAGTATTTTGTTTACGTAGGCAACGAAGAGCGCCGCAACAACTACATCAAAGAATGGACGGGCTCTTCCGAAAAAATCACCAAGCTGCTCGGTACGATGCGCACGAATGCCGATGGCGCATTTACCGCAGACGACACCGCCAAAGTAGCCAATTGGCAAGGCGCCGCTGATTTCTACGGCGCCGAGATGAAAAAGATCTTTGGCGCTGTGAATGATCAAGCTACCAAAGTTGCGCAAGCAGCACAAGTGGCTGCTGCTACACCTGCTGCCAAGCCCACTGCAGTCAAGCCTGCCGAAGCTGCGCCTGCAGCGCTAGCCGTCGTGATGTTTGCTCCAACCGAAGTCAACACGATGATTGGTGCTGGCAAAGACCGTTTGAGCGGCGTGTTGATCAAAGGCACCGCCGAGATGTCTGCTGAGAAAACCAAGCAAACACTTTCACTCTCTGAAGTGGCCGCTGGCGGCTTCAATCAGGTGTTTGCCGGCGTGATGCTCACCGTGGCGGTGGGCATCATCATCGCTCTGATTTTGATGGTCACCCTGCCAAAAGCCGTGACGGGTCCGCTGGAAAACCTCACCGCAGCCGTGGATGATCTAAGCAAAGGCAAGCTGGATGCAAAAATCGAAGCAGGCAACGTGGCTGAGTTTGCAGGTTTGGCGACAGCGCTGGAGCGCATGCGCGTAGGCCAGCAAGCGCTGGTCGCTCGGTTGCGCCGCACAGCTTGATTGGGATTTGAACCGTAGCGCATCGAAGCGCTGTACACCTTCAAAAGGGAGTCTCAGACTCCCTTTTGCTTTTGCGCGACAATATTTGTATGAAAAAAAGCCCTCAACCCGTTATAAAAACTGCGCAATATGCTCCTAAATCAGGAGTAAAGACTGTGGCGACAGACTTAGGTTTGCGCGAAGGCCAGAGCTTGGAGTTGCTGCAAGCTTTGCATATCATCACGCGCGATGGCGGGATCAATCAGGATTCGCGGCGTAAATTGAAGCAGGTGAATCATTTGCTGCAATTCATTGAGCCGCTGCTGGCAAAGGCGAAGGCATCTTCTGGCTCGGTGACGCTGGTGGATCATGGGGCGGGCAAGAGTTATCTGGGCTTCATGCTGTACGACTCGTTTTTTAAGGCGGGTGGGAATACGGGCAAGGTGATTGGCGTGGAGGTGCGCGACGAGCTGGTGACGCGCTCCAAAGAGTTGGCGGTGCGGTTTGACTTCAAGGGCATGGAATTTTTGAATCTGTCTGTGGCGGCATCGCATGCGGCGCTGCCCGAGAAGATTGACATCGTCACCGCGCTACATGCTTGCGACACTGCCACAGATGATGCGATAGCGTTTGCGATCGCGCGTGGGGCGCAGCATGTGGTGCTCGTGCCTTGCTGTCAGGCGGAAGTGGCCGCCAGCTTGCGCTCAAATAAAAGCAGCGCGATTCATAATAACCCGCTGGTCGAACTCTGGCGTAGGCCGCTGCACACGCGCGAGTTTGGCTCGCAGCTGACCAACGTGCTGCGCTGCTTGCAGCTAGAGGCGCATGGCTATGAGGTGACGGTGACTGAGCTGGTGGGTTGGGAGCATTCGATGAAGAATGAATTGATCATTGCCTCGAAAGGAAAATCTCATGCCAAGACGAGCAGCCAGCGTTTGCAAGCCATGCTGGATCAACTCGGCTTAAACGAGATGCGCACCCGCTTTTTCACGCCTCTGCTAGAAAAAGAAGCCGCATGAAAACTGCTGCAGTGATCGGCGGCGGACCAGCGGGCCTGATGGCGGCGGAAGAATTGGCGCTAAGCAATGTTGAAGGTGGCGTGCAGGTGGATGTGTATGACGCGATGCCTTCAGTCGGCCGCAAATTCTTGCTCGCAGGCATTGGTGGGCTCAACCTCACGCATGCCGAGCCGCTGGAGCATTTCACCTCGCGCTACGGTGCACGCTCTGCACAAGTCAGCCCTTGGCTCGAAGCCATGAGCCCGCAAGCTTTGCGCGTTTGGGTGCATGCGCTGGGCATTGAAACCTTTGTCGGCACGTCGCAACGCATCTTCCCGAAAGACATGAAGGCCGCGCCACTTTTACGCGCTTGGCTGCATCGCCTCAGGGCCCTGGGTGTGCGTTTTCATGCGCGGCA
>JANMDE010000056.1:0-2140 GCA_031376105.1 Variovorax sp.
GCGGGAGCCGCTGGTGTATTCGAAGCTCTCGCCGGGCTCTAGGCGCGGCTGCTCCCCGACCACGCCGGGGCCTTTGACTTTTTCGGTCACGCCGTTGGCATCGTTGATGTTCCAACTGCGCGAGATCAGCTGCGCCGCAATGTCACCCGTGTTCGTGATGGTGACAGTGTAGGCAAAGCCAAACACTCCCATGCTGGGCGCTGATTGCTGCGGCAGGTATTTGGGGCGGACGGTGACGGTGAATTGGGGGCGGGGCATGGCGTGATGGTAACGCTTTGCATTGAGGAGCGCTTCGTCTGCCGTTTTCAATCGGGCGAGAGCTTCAAATGACTAGGCTGGCGCTTTTCAATGGCGAATTTGAGCAAGGCGGCGCAGCGGTAAAAGCCGTGCGCCATTTTTCCGTAGGGCATGGTGAGAAAAAGTGCCATCACAAAGCCCAGATGCACGGCCAGCAGCAAGGCCATTGCGCCGGTGTCGCGCCAGAGCAGGAGGGCCAGGCCGGTGAGGCTGGTGAAGAAGAGGAGGGCGATGAAGCCGTAGTCCATGGGGTTTTGCGCTGTGTCGCCGTGCAGCGGGTGGCGCTTGCGTTTGAGCCAGAAGAGGCCTGCGGGGCCAATCAGGAGCATGACGCCGCCGAGTGTGCCTAGGATCACAGGCAGGCTGGTGAACGCATAGGGCACGGGGAGCTTGAAAGCGTAGTGATACAGCGTGGCCACGCTGGTGGCGGCGAAGCAAAGCGCGAAGCCGTAAAACGTGCAGTGATGAAAAACGCGGCGCAGCTTTGTCCAGGATTCATCTTCGTTGTGGCAACCTTCACCGTGGCCGCCATCCAAGTATTTCAGGCTGAGGGCGGCTTGGGCAGCCTCTTTACCTGCGCCACTAGCAACTATTGAATTGATAGCATGCTTTGTAGATTCTATAGGGGCGAATGGCTCAGTTTTCTTAAAATTTTGCGCTCTCCAGAAGCGCGCCAGCCCCACGCCGAGCGCCAGCAGCGCAAAGCCAAACACGCTGCCAAAAATTGCTACCAGCAGGTTATGGGGAAACACTTTGTAGAAATTGCCAGCCATCGGCGCATGCCATAAGCTGCCAGTAGACGCGACAGCGAGAATGAAAAACAGCACGAGACCGAATGCCAGCGCGAGGCATACCGTGAGGCCGTTGCGCTTGTATGCACCTGCAAAGACTTGGGGCCATGCGTAGTCGGAATAGGTCTTCACGCGCACTTGTGCCATAGCTTGCGGCACGTTGACCGCGAACTCATGGGGCGGCGCGTATTGGCAGGCATGCAGGCAAGCGCCGCAGTTGTGGCAGAGGTTGGCGAGGTAATGCACGTCATCGCGGGTGAAATCTAGGCGGCGCGTCATGGCGGGAAAGACGGCGCAAAAGCCTTCGCAATAGCGGCAGGCATTGCAGATTTGCATCTGACGAGCGACTTCTGTTTCGGCGGCATCAGGCGCGTGCATTGCGCCGCCAGCTTCTTGGATCAGTTGGTTTAAAACCGCTGTGCTCATGACGCAATCATTCTCAAATTCATAGCGCACTTCGCAGATTCCACACCGGCAATCCGCCCAAAAGCCGTGCCAATTGTCATGCCCACGCCAGCCGTGTAACCTTTGCCTAAGACATTACCTGCCATCAGCTCACCCGCCGCAAACAAATTTGAAGATTCCACACCATTGAAGCGCACAGCGGTGTTCTCGTTCACCTTCAAACCGAGATAGGTGAAGGTCACGCCGGGCTTCAAGGTGTAGCCATAGAATGGCGCAGTATCAATCGGCAGCGCCCAATGCGTCTTGGCGGGCAGCAAGCCTTCGGTGTGGCAATCGTCGAGCACAGAATGATCAAACTTGCCCACGCGGCAAGCGGCGTTGTAGTCATTCACCGTCTTCAAGAAAGTTGCCTCGTCCAAACCGAGCTGCTTGGCCAAATCTTCCAAGGTATCGGCCTTCGCACCTTTGAATACGGCGGGCATGAAACGCCCCACCGCCTTCGCATCAATGATGCTGTGGCCGATCTGCCCCGGCTGCTGCGCCACCAGCCGCCCCCAAATCGCATAGCGCTTAGGCCAAAAATCTTCGCCTTCGTCGTAAAAGCGCTTCGCTTGGCGGTTGACCATGATGCCCAAGCTCACGCAATC
>JANMDE010000416.1:0-3000 GCA_031376105.1 Variovorax sp.
CTTGCGTGCACGCGAGTTTTATGAAAAGCCCACCGCTGAGCGCAAGCGCAAGAAGTCGGCCGCCGTCAAGCGCCAATACAAGCGTCTGCGCAGCATGCAATTGCCACCGAAGATGTATTGATTTTCGGTCGCTGGCTTGGAGTTTTTCCAAGTTTGCAAAAAGCCACGCCGGCCTTGCTTGCGTGGCTTTTGTTTTTAAAGCAGCTCACTCGAACAGTGCTCGCCCATCTCAAAGGTCTCCCATCATGGCATCCTACACTATTAAATCAATAGCATACTATTCAGGTTTTATAACGGCATTTGCCTTTTTTTGCTCTCAAGCTCAGGCTCAAACCGCTGCTGACGTAAAAATCGAAGGCGCTTGGGTGCGCGTGGCCGTTGAAGGCCAAAAAGGCACGGGCGGTTTTATGAAACTCACGGCGCCGGCCAACATGAAGCTGGTTGCCGTGTCCTCCCCCGTCGCCGCAGTGGGCGAGGTGCATGAAATGAAAATGCAGGGCGACGTGATGCGCATGAATGAGCTCAAAGGCGGCTTGGAGCTGCCCGCAGGCAAGGCCGTGGAGCTCAAGCCCGGCGGCTTTCACATCATGCTCATGGATTTGAAGCAGCCGCTCAAAGCCGAATCTCAAATCCCGCTCACGCTGACCTTTGCCAACGCCAAAGGCGAGCAAAGCAAAATCGACATCAAAGCCCCTGTGGCCGTGCGTGCGCCCGGCTCTGCGCCGGGCAAGGATATGAGCGGGCATAAGCACTAAAGCCATTTTTTGAACGCGAAAGGCGCGAAAGCTGCGCGAAAACCGCAAAAGGAGCCCCTTCAATTTGGTTTTTCTATTGCGAGTTTCGCGTTGTTTTCGCGTCTTTCGCGTTCAAAATTTCTTTGGCTCGAACCTACCTACAATACGAATCAACCAAGGATCACACACCATGAGCATCAAAGACACCATCACTGAGGACATGAAAGCCGCCATGCGCGCCAAGGAAAGCGAGCGCCTGCTCACCATCCGCTCCTTGCTGGCCGCCATCAAGCAAAAAGAGGTCGACGAGCGCATCACGCTTGACGACGTGCAAGTCATCGCCATCGTGGACAAACTCGTCAAGCAACGCAAAGACAGCATCACCGCCTTCGAAGCTGGTGGCCGTCAAGATTTAGCCGATGTAGAAAAATCCGAGCTGACGGTTTTGCAAACCTACTTGCCCCAGCGCATGAGCGCCGAGGAAGTAGCCACAGCCGTCAAAGCTATCGTCAGCCAACTAGGAGCTTCGGGCCCCGGTGACATGGGTAAAGTCATGGGCGCGGTGAAAGCGCAACTCGCTGGCAAAGCGGATATGGGGCAAGTGTCAGCTGCGGTGAAGGCGGCGTTGGCCGGCTGATGGTTTGGAGAGTTATAATAGTCAAAGTAACCACTTTGATTACTTCTGCACCATGAAAACCTTTACCGCCAAAGAAGCCAAAACGCATTTCGGCGAATTTCTGGATGCGATGCAACGCGAGCCTGTTGTCGTGACCAAGAACGGGCGCTCTGTGGGCATCATGATTCCGTTTGATGACCATGCCAGCGATGTGGTGCAAGCGATTCACGCGGACAAGGATGCGGGCTACGATGAATGGTTTCGAGCCAAGGTGCAAAGTAGTTTAGATCGCGCAGATCGGGGCGAATCAAAATCATTCAGTACGCAAGAGCTGATGGCCAGCATCCGAGCCAAAGTATTGGCACACGCTGAGAAACTGCAAGCCTCTGCGCACTGAGGTGGGTCGTGGCTCAAGCAACGCATCTGATCGACTGGAAAGACACGGCCGAGCGAGACTTAGCTGATATTGCGCTCTACTACACAGAGCATGTGAACACATCATTCAGCTTGGAGATGATCGCTGACATGGTGGCGCAAATTGAAAGTCTGTGCACTTTTCCGCTGCGAACGCGCATCGGGCGTGTGCAAGGCACAAGAGAATATGTGATCGCAAAGTATCGCTATATCGCGGTGATCAGAGTTACGGAATCCACAGTTGAAGTTCACAACGTGATCCACACTTCGCGGCAGTACCCATTCGAATCCACGGCAAATTAAACCTGCCGCCCCGAAAAATCCTTCGCAAACTGATAAGCCACACGCCCGCTGCGGCTGGCGCGCTCTAGGCTCCAGACCAAGCTTTCTTTTTGGGCGGCTTCGATCTTTGCTTCGGCCACGCCCATGTTGCGCAGCCACTGGGCGACAATGGCGAGGTATTCGTTTTGGTTGAAGGGGTAAAAGCTCACCCACAGGCCGAAGCGTTCTGATAAGGAGATTTTTTCTTCGACCACTTCGCCGGGATGCACTTCACCGTCTGCCGTGTGTTGGTAGGAGAGGTTTTCCTTCATGTATTCGGGCAGTAGGTGGCGGCGGTTGCTCGTGGCGTAAATCAGCATGTTGGTAGCGCCGCCGCTGATCGATCCGTCAAGAACAGATTTGAGCGCTTTGTAGCTGCCATCGCCTTCTTCAAAGCTGATGTCGTCGCAATAGATGATAAATTTTTCGGAACGATCTGCGATCACATCGATGATGTCGGGCAAATCCACGAGATCGGTTTTATCGACTTCGATCAGCCTCAATCCCTGATCTGCGTATTCGGCGAGGCAGGCACGGATGAGGGAGGATTTGCCTGTGCCGCGTGCACCCGTGAGCAGCACGTTGTTGGCGCTGTGGCCGCTGACGAACTGCGCGGTGTTGCGCTGAATCTTTTCTTTCTGAACGTCAATCTCTTTCAGATCAGACAGTTTCATACTCGCCACGTGCTTCACAGGCTCTAAAGCGCCATGACCACTGGCACGCTTGCGATAACGCCAAGCAATCGCATTACCGCTCCAATCGGGCGCGGTGAGTGGCTGAGGAAGGATTTGCTCGACGCGGGCGAGCAGGCTCTCAGCGCGGGCAAGAAGGGCTTGGAATTGTTCGTTCATGGATTTAAGTCAATTCAATACCGGGCGCAAAGGGCGCAAAAGTTGCGCAAAAGACGCAAAAAAG
>JANMDE010000069.1:0-6181 GCA_031376105.1 Variovorax sp.
TGCTTCGTCGCCAAAATCAAATTCGAGCTTCCAGTTTTTGTCTTCTTCGCTGTATTTGATGACCATCTCGGCCACGAAAGGCCAGCCGGCTTTGGAGCGGAAGCCTTCTAGGGGGCCGATGTGTTTGTCGCGCAAGAATTGCTCTACTTCTGCCACCTCGAAGGTGCGGCCAGCGGGCGTTTTGCCGAAGCTAAAGCCGCAGCCTTCTTTTTGCGCTTCGCCTTCTACCGGCGGCTTCACAGGTGCGCCTGGCACGCCCGTACACGTGTAGCGGCGGTAGTTTTCTTTCACCACGCCGCCGCAATTGGGGCAAGGTGCCGCGAGCGTGGCGTAATCGCCGGGCACGGTGTCGCGGTCGTATTCTTTGGCTTTGCGGACGATCTTTTCTGTCATCGCGGCAATTTCGGCCATGAAATCGGCGCGGGAGAGCTTGCCTTTTTCCATCAAGGCGAGCTTGCTTTCCCATTCGCCGGTGAGCTCGGGCTTAGACAACTCCTCCACGCCCAAGCCGCGCAGGAGCGTCATGAGCTGGAAGGCTTTGGCCGTGGGGATCATCTCGCGGCCTTCGCGCAACATGTATTTTTCGTTGAGCAAGCCCTCGATGGTGGCGGCGCGGGTGGCGGGTGTGCCTAAGCCTTTTTCTTGCAGAGCTTCGCGCAGTTCGTCGTCTTCCACAAAGCGGCCTGCGCCTTCCATTGCGCCGAGCAGCGTGGCCTCCGAATAGCGCGCGGGCGGGCGGGTTTTGAGGCCTTTGGCTTCGACGGTTTCGTTACGCACCATCTCGCCGGGCTTTACCGGCATGAGGGTTTTGCTGTTTTCACCCTCTTTTTTCTCCATCTCATCATCGGCTTCTTTGCCGTAGATAGCGAGCCAGCCCGGCTTGACGAGCACTTTGCCTTCTGATTTGAAATTATGGTTCAGCGCGGTAGTGATGCGCGTGGTGATCTGGTATTCCGCAGATGGGAAGAAGACAGCCATGAAGCGGCGCACGACCAGTGTGTAGAGCTTGAATTCGGCTTCAGAGAGGCCAGAAGGAGATTGCAGCGTGGGGATGATGGCGAAGTGGTCGCTCACCTTGGCGTTGTCAAAAATTCGCTTGGATGGCTTGATATAGCCATTGTTGAGCGCGACAGCCGCATGCGGCTCTAGGTGCTTGTGGCCGCAATCGGCGAGCATTTCAAACGTTTTTTGCACCACGGGCACGTAGTCTTCAGGCAAGTAGCGCGAATCGGTGCGCGGATAGGTGAGCGCTTTGTGGCGCTCGTACAAGCTCTGCGCGAGCTGCAGCGTGGTCTTGGCGGAGAAGCCGAATTTGCCGTTGGCTTCGCGTTGCAGGCTGGTGAGGTCAAACAAACCGGGGCTGGCTTGTGTAGAGGGCTTGGATTCTTCGCTGACGCTGGCGGCTTTGCTGCGCACGGCATCGGCGATGTCGCGGGCAGTTTTTTCGTCCCAAATACGGTCAGCGCGATGATCTGCGTCTTCGCCTTTTTTGAATTTTGGATCAAACCATTTGGCGGGGTATTCGCCAGCTTCAGCTAAGAAGGAAGCATGAATCTCCCAATAATCTCGAGCAATGTGCTTGCGAATCTGCTCTTCACGCTCCACCACCACAGCCAGCGTGGGCGTTTGCACGCGACCTACTGTTGTGAGGAAAAAGCCGCCGTCGCGGGAGTTAAACGCCGTCATAGCGCGGGTGCCGTTAATACCCACGAGCCAATCGGCCTCAGAGCGGCTGCGGGCGGCATCGGCCAGCGGGCGCATCTCTTTATCAGAGCGCAGTTTGTCAAAGCCATCGCGAATGGCCTGCGGCGTCATGCTTTGCAACCAGAGGCGCGTGACGGGTTTGTCCAGTGGCTTGGTGCCACCTGCATATTGCTCAATCAAACGGAAGATCAACTCGCCCTCGCGCCCGGCGTCGCAAGCGTTCACCAAGGCGCCGACATCCTTGCGCTTTGCCAGCTTGACGACCGCGTTAAGCCGCGTCTTGGTTTTGTCGACCGGCTTCAAATCAAAATGCGGCGGAATCACCGGCAGATTTGCAAAACTCCATTTGCCGCGCTTCACGTCGAACTGCTCTGGCGCTTGGATCTCCACCAAGTGGCCCACGGCAGAGCTGACCACATAGGTGTCGCTCTCGAAATATTCGTCGTGCTTTTCAAATTTACCGGCCGTGGGCGTGAGCGCGCGGACGATGTCTTGGGCCACGGAGGGCTTCTCAGCAATGATCAAGGTTTTCATATCAGTACAATCCAGTTCTCTCGTGCGCGCAGGTGCGCACACGCACACACATGCGCGCGCCTGCGCACATGTGCACATTCAACATACCAAATTTTTCGGCACTTTGCCAAATTTAGTTTTTTCATGCCTGCCAAAAAATCTGCTCCATACCTTCAGCCCCCGCAAATCACCGAGCGCTTGATCGAGGTGCGCGCCTCGGGTATTCATGGCAACGGCATGTATGCCCTGCGTGATATTCCCAAGGGTCAAGTCTTGATTGAATACCAAGGCTGCATCATCTCGTGGAAAGAAGCCCTGCGCCGCCATCCGCATGATCCAAGCCAACCCAACCACACGTTTTACTTCTCTTTGGCAGATGGCCGCTGCATCGACGGCAACGACAAAGGCAACGATGCCCGCTGGATCAATCACGCCTGCGCGCCCAATTGCGAAGCCGATGAAGACGAAACGAATCAGCGCGTTTGGATCAAAGCGCTGCGTGATCTGAAAAAAGGCGAAGAGCTGTTTTACGACTATGGGCTGGTGATTGACGAGCCTTACACGAAGAAGCTCAAGGCGGAATACCTTTGCCTGTGCGGCAGCAAGAAATGCCGGGGCACGATGCTCGCGAAGAAATGATGAGCGCCGACGAGCCGCCTCTAGGCGCTCGCGCCCCCTCGGGGGGCAGCGCACCTCGCGCAGCGGGGGAGCGTGGGGGCCATATCCCTTGGCCTGCGGAGACGATTTGGCAGCAGGTGATGGCGCTTGGCTTGCCTTCGCTGGCATCTTTCAGCGTTGAAATCCTCCCCGAGATTGATTCCACCAACACCGAGCTGATGCGCCGGGCGCGAGCCGGCCGCACCGAGCCGACTTTGCTTGTGGCAGAAACACAAACCGCCGGGCGCGGGCGCATGGGGCGCGGCTGGCTCTCCAGCCCGGGCGATTCGCTCACCTTTTCGTTTGGCATCAGCCTCGCGCCGATCAGCTGGGAAGGCTTGAGCTTGGCGGTCGGCGTGAGCGTGGCGGATAGCTTGAGCGCTGCGAATGCTGCGCCGATCCAGCTCAAATGGCCCAACGATCTTTGGCTGCAAGACCGCAAGCTCGCGGGCATCTTGATCGAGACAGCCAGCATGCCCCAGTCCGCACGCGCCCAAGAACGCTTCGCGGTGATCGGCATCGGCATCAACATCGCCGCTCATCAATTCAACCAAGCGACCGGCCCAGATTTACGCCAAGCCCCCGCCTGGCTGCAAGAATTTCAGCCCGCCAGCAGCCCGCAAACCGCGCTAGAGCAGCTTTTTGCGCGTATATAGAAAGACATACTGCTTTTCGAGCGCGAAGGCTACGCCGCCTTTTTCAGCCGATTTTCAGCCCGCGATGCCCTGCAAGGCCGTGAAGTCACCTTGAGCGATGGCCAACAAGGCCGCGCGAAGGGCGTTGATGGCAGCGGGGCGCTGTTGGTGCATACTTCGCAGGGCAGGCAGCGCGTGGCGAGCCAAGAAGTGAGCGTGCGCCCCTCCAACGTGCTTTGATTCTTACCGACAATTTCCCATTGAGCCTATGCTGAGATTCCTCGTTTTACTACTGCTTTTGGCCAACGGCGTTTATTTCGCTTGGACTGGAGGCCTGTTGGCCAGCCTCGGCTTCGCGCCCACGGCGCAAACCGAGCCGCAGCGGCTGCAAGCCCAGATCAAGCCGGAAGCGATTCGTTTGCTCAACGCCACCGAGGCCAAGCGCGTCGAAGTGTTGGCCGCCGCGCCGCCCCCAAAGCCCCCCGAATGCCTGCAAACCAACCTGCTGAGCGAAAGCCAAACCAGCGCCGTGCGCGCTGCCGCCGCCAGCCTGCCCGCAAGCAGCTGGGGCCTAGACAGCATCACCGAGCCCGCCCGCTGGATCGTTTACATGGGCAAGTATCCCAATGCCGAGGCGCTGGCTAGCAAAAAAACCGAGCTACGTGGTTTGAACGTCAGCTTCGAAACCCTGAAAAACCCCACGCTTGAGCCCGGCCTGTCGCTCGGCGCGTTCCCCACCCAACCCCAAGCCAACGAGGCCATGGCAATACTCGCCAAACGCGGCGTGCGCACAGGCAAAGTCCTGCAA
This sequence comes from Variovorax sp., assembly GCA_031376105.1. Lineage (GTDB taxonomy): Bacteria > Pseudomonadota > Gammaproteobacteria > Burkholderiales > Burkholderiaceae_C > JANMDU01. The sequence continues at coordinate 4,318 of JANMDE010000069.1, forward strand.
GAGCTGCCCGAGCGCAAAGGTCAAATTCTGCGGCTGCCGGTGGTGGATGATGCCCTGCGTTCGCAGCTAGATGGCATACGGTCAGCGGTCGGCACGGGCGGGCTGTCTGTTTGCAAGGCTTGATTTGCTAACTTTTTCATAGCAAACTAATAAGTATTTGTAAGGGGTAAATGCCCTTTTTCTCAAAGTATTGCAGCTATGACTGATATCCAGCATGCTCAATGTTGTGTGCAAGCACAGCTCGAAACTGTTAGCAATCCGCCCTAAACATCATCTGACTTGTCTCTGAACAAGCTAAGTTTGCATCTTGCTTTTGGCAATCACAGGAGCGATAAATAGGACCACTGCCGAAATTCTCGCTACTGTTCGCACGCTGCGCCCGCAAGAGCAGTTGTTCTTGATCGACTCACTCTTCGAAATGTTAGACGGGCCCGATCCCGCCATCAACGCTGCTTCGACGGGAGAGGCTAAAGACAGACTGGCAGCGTATGACAAGGGCGAAATTCAAGTCGGGCCAATCGAAAAGTTGTTCGCAAAATTGCGCGCAGTATGAAAGTGCGGCGTTTGCCGCTTGTGGATTTCGAGGCAAAACAAGCAGCGCGATACTACAAAGCCTTTGGCCCGAAGCTGAGCGAGGTGCTGATGCACGAGGTGGAATCCAGCATTCAGCGCATCCTGCGCTTCCCCAAAGGCTGGGAACCGATTGACGCAGACCTGAGGCAGTGCGTCGGCAAAGGCTTCTCTTATACTGTGATCTACACCTTTCAAGATGGCGAGGGTATCGTCGCAGCGTTCGCCGACACACCTCCGCTTGGCCTATTGGCGCAGCAAATTAGTGCGAATTTGAAATGGTGAAAAGTCCTTCCGCTAGATGCTGCAAGAATTTTCAATGAGCTTGGGTGATCGCCGAGGTGTTCACAGTACGATGTACTATTCAACTTGTAGTTTTTTCTATGCGTTTCGCCCGAAGTTGTGTGCCACCGGCACCTTACTCGGTAGTCGTCAGAGTAGCTTTTTGAGAGCGCACGCGATTTAGGGAAATCATCATCAATTCCGATGATGCGGCTGGATAGAAAGACTATCAAAATCTCAACGCAAACTCTAACTAACAGTGTTTGCTAATTTTTAACCTTAAAGGAAAATCTATGAATCCCATTGGTCCGATCATCCGCGCATCTTTAACGCTGACCGCTTTTTTGTCCTTAGGTACAGTATCCGCGCAAACTGTTCAAGTTAGCGCAATAAAAGGTGGCGACGGCTGCCCTGAGTTGCGTGTTCTTAATAACGGACGTAAAACCGTCGATGTTTCGGTGGAATTCACAATTCAGCAGCGATCTTCTGAAGGGAAAATGCGCGGCGGCACAAAAACAGATGTTCTCGACAACGCTGCGCCGGGATCCCGCATCTATCCCACATATGTGTTTACCGTGAATTGCGACCGCCCCTACGAATTTCAGCATCGTGTGACTAAAATTCAAGAACGATAGTACTTGAAATTACTCAACGAACCAGTGGGCGGATGGCTCGGAAATTTTTTTGACAAGTGCGCGGAGACCGGCGCTAATTCACCGAGGCCAGTATCGCGTGTGTCCTCAAAAAGATTTCTGAGATGACTGCCCGATGGTAGGCCGCTGGTACAAAAAGTACAGTGAAGCGCACAGCACGTAAAGACCCTTCGACAAGCTGAAGGTGAACAGGTGATTTAGCTATTAATTTAGTAGCAACCTGCGCACAATTTATAACAGGCATGGCCCTAAAACGCTGAGAGATCCAGACGCAAACCCGCGCCAAGTAAAATACCGCTCGTTGCGCTGCGCAACGCCAATTTCTCAACCCCCGCAGCCATGTAGAGGACTACCATGTA
>JANMDE010000115.1:0-1761 GCA_031376105.1 Variovorax sp.
GCCGCCCGCACCACCTGCACCCGCGTATGCACCGAGAGCTTGCGATACAAATTCTTGATATGCGAGCCCACCGTGTGCCCGGAAATATTCAGCTTGCGAGCGATTTCTTTGTTCACATAGCCCTGAGCCAGCAGCTTGAGCACATCGGTTTCGCGCTCGCTCAAAATGCTCTGCACTGGCGTAGCTTCCAGCGGGCTGGGCTGAGAATCTTGCACGCCGCGAAAGCGCTTGAGAAGCAGCCGCGCCAGCAGTGCAGAAATTGGCGCACCACCTTCCTGAATTTGCTCAATCGCTTCAATCAGCTCGCCCGTGGTGCAGCCCTTGAGCACATAGCCCGTGGCACCGGCCTCAATCGCGCCAATCAAGCGGCTTTCGTCACCAAACACGGTAAACACCAGCAGCTCCGCCCCAGGGTTAGAGCGCGAGAGCTCACGCAGCAGCTCTTCGCCGCGCCCATCTGGCAAGCCCAAATCGACCAAATACACGCTGGCCGCCGCCTTGGCTGCGTTGGCCTGCGCATGCGCAAAGCTGGTGGAGCTGCCCAGCAAAGACCATTGCGGGCGCGCCAGCAGCGCCATACGCAGAAATTCGTGGATCGAAGGATCGTCTTCAATAAGATAGAGCGTGGTTTGCATTCAAGCGATTGTGCATCCACATTGGCTGCGCAAGCATCCCGCAAACAGGTGATACGACCTTAGGAGTCTGGGCTGGCACAATCCCCACCCATGCCCACCCTCGCCCAACTAGTCCAGCAAGCCGCCGATCAAGGCCTGCCGCGCAGCGACGCGCAAATGCTGCTTTTGCACGCCTGCGGGAAAGAAGGGCATGAACGCGCTTGGCTGATGGCGCATGACCGAGATGAAGCATCTCATGAGCAGCTTGCAGCTTGGCAAAGCTACGTGCAGCGCCGCTTGCAAGGCGAGCCGGTGGCTTACATCACAGGCTTCAAAGAGTTTTATGGCCTGCGCTTGAAGGTCACGCCCGACGTGCTTGACCCGCGCGATGACACCGAAACCTTGGTGGATTGGGCGCTAGAGCTGATTCCGACCGATCGCGCCTTCAAAGTGCTCGATTTAGGCACAGGCAGCGGCGCAGTGGCTCTGGCGATTGCGTCGCAACGGCCCTTAGCGCAAATCACGGCCACAGATGCTTCGGCTTCTGCTTTGGCCGTGGCGCAAGCCAATGCCGCTTCACTCCAACTTCCCATGCGTTTTGTGTTGGCTGATGCGCAGAATGCGGATTGGTTTGCTTGTCTGGGTGGCGAGGTGTTTGATCTCATCGTCTCTAACCCGCCCTACATCGCGGAAGGCGACTCGCATCTGGCTGCTTTAAAGCACGAGCCCGCCATAGCCTTGACCAGTGGCAAAGACGGCTTAGATGCAATTCGCGGCATCGTTTCTCATGCGAAAGGTCATCTGACTCCCGGCGGCTGGCTGCTTCTGGAGCATGGCTACGATCAGGCTGGTGTTGCCAGCCAATTGCTCTCTAGCCATGGCTTCCAGAATGTCATCACGCGGAAAGATTTGGCTGGCGTAGATCGCTGCACTGGCGGGCGCATGCCTGAGAAAGTTGCCTGAGTAGCGGTCTGAGTAAGTTGCCGGCGCTTGCGCTACCCCACTGCGCTCGTGTCCCCCAAGCGGGCTTCGCCCACTTTTCCTCCTTGACCTCGCTTGTATGTTACGGGGTGCTGGGGTCAAGGGACGGACCTCGCTATTGGAAGCTGTCATTTTGATGGCTTACCAACACACGCAGTTTTCTCAA
>JANMDE010000122.1:0-3293 GCA_031376105.1 Variovorax sp.
ATCAAGAAGCTTTGTCGTCTTTCGGAGATGTTCTCACACTCCAGATCATCGTGATGGCCAAAATACCTACGACCGTCAGCAGCGAAATCACCACGGGGATTTTGAACACATCAATCAGCATCATCTTCGTGCCAATGAACACCAAGATGACAGCGAGGCCATAGGTGAGCAAGTGGAATTTGTTGGCGACCGCAGCCAGCAAGAAATACATCGCACGCAGACCGAGAATAGCAAACACATTGCTGGTTAATACGATGAACGGATCATCGGTGATGGCGAAAATCGCGGGGATCGAATCGACCGCAAAAATCACATCCGTTAAAGCCACCAAGCAGATCACCATAAACAGTGGCGTGGCGATTTTTTTGCCATTTTCAACTGTCCAAAATTTCTCGCCATCGAAGTTTTTGCTCACTGGCAAAACTTTGCGCAGCAGCTTTAATGCAGGGTTGTCATCGAGTGATTGCTCTTTGCCTGCAGCCCACCACATTTTGATACCTGTGAGAATCAAAAACGCGCCGAAAATATACAGAATCCAGTGAAACTGTTGCAAGAGCCAACCGCCCACCAGGATCATGATCGTGCGAAGCACAATCGCGCCGATGATGCCGATCATGAGCACGCGTTTTTGATACGCAGCTGGAACGGCAAAATACGTGAAGATCATCAAGAAGACAAAAATGTTGTCAACAGCGAGTGATTTTTCAATCAAGTAGCCAGTGAGAAATTCCAGTGCCTTGGTGTTGGCCAGCGCGGTGTCACCGCTGGTGTCTTTCACTGCCCACCAAAAGAGGCCGTTAAAAAGAAAACTCAGCGCCACCCAAACAATAGACCAGTTGATAGCCTCTTTCACGCCCACTTCATGCGAGCCTTGTTTATTTAAAACGACGAAATCAATAACGAGCGCTGCGATCACAATCGCAATAAACACTGCCCAAAGCCACAGGGGCGCCACGGATTCAAACATGATCAGATCTTTCAGTTCTTTAGAGAACTTGTGTTGTCCGAAAGGTCTTGCGAGGGGATTCCCGTGCACCGGTTGCTGGCAACTACCAGCAACGTATTGACGACGCACGAGCATGAGACGTCTGCTGTCCCATGCGCTACTCCCCTTCCGGGAGAAACTTGATTGTGCTCAAAACGAGCAGTATGCGTTGTTGCAGCGCAGCAAAAACCCTACAAAACAACAGAAATACGGGTTTGTCCTGGACAATATAGATGAATTTCGGCCATAATGACTTTACGAAGGGGAGTAGCTCCTCAAATGATACGCCGTCAATACGAAGATAACTTCCGGTGCATCAGGTAGCCAACAGTCACACTGTTAGTCACCGAGCAAGACCTTCGATTCAGCCTGTTGCCACAGGTGTTTTGGATCGAAGCGTGCCTCCCAGTCTCATCCTCCAAAACCCGTGGTTGCAGTCGTATAAAACGTACAACACGGAAAGTTTTGCCATGGAATTATTCTCTACCCCCTGGTGGTCTGCCCTCTTGGCCATCATTTTGATTGACCTCGTGCTCGCTGGCGACAACGCCATCGTCATTGCCTTGGCTGCACGCAATTTGCCGCCCCAACTGCAAAAGAAAGCCATTATGTGGGGCACCGTGGGCGCGATTGTCGTGCGCTCTGCCATGACACTGATTGTCGTCTGGCTGCTGAAGGTGCCCGGTTTGATGTTGATTGGCGGCTTGGGTCTGCTATGGATCGCCTACAAGCTGCTGGCTGATCAAGGCGGTGATGAACATGACGGCCCCGTCGCCGCCACCTTCTGGGGTGCGATGAAAACCATCGTGGTCGCCGATGCCTTGATGGGTATCGACAACGTGCTTGGCGTGGCAGGCGCAGCCAACGGCTCGATGAGCCTGGTGATTTTGGGCTTGCTGATCAGTGTGCCTATCGTGGTGTATGGCAGCCAAGTGGTGCTCAAATTGGTGGAGCGTTTCCCCATCATCATTCAATTCGGTGCGGCTGTGTTGGCCCTGACTGCGGCAAAAATGATCATCGGCGAACAGCTGCTTGATTTCGTTTTTGACCCAGAAGGCATGATTCACACAGCTGCACGCTGGGCGACCTACGTGTTAGCCATTGCTGGCGTGCTCGGTGCGGGCTGGTGGGTCACAAATCGTCGCGCTGCTAAAAGCGCAAGCCTGCAATCAGCGGCGCAGTAAGTCAGTTGATATTTCAACTTATTGTCTTAGCACCTTCGCTCGTTTTATTACTAGGAGCTACTCATGAGCCAACTCTCAACCTATGTCGTCTACCTTGACGATGCCGAATATGCGCAACGTGAGCTGGCGACTGTGCTGGCTCAGCCGGGGCAGAAGCGTTGGATTTTGGTGGCCTGCGCACCGCGTATGACGCGGCGTATTGGCAAATGGCTCAGCCACAGCGCCCGTGAAAATTGGCGCGATAAGTGGTGTGATAAGCTATTTACGCAATTCATGCCCGCCATCAGCCGCGATGACCATGTTTTCCGTGAAGTGGCGACAGGGCCTTTGCCTGAACACACCAAGATGATCTTGAGCGAAGTGGGCAACGCGCAGGTGATTGATGCGCGTCGTCCAAAGTTCGGTATTGAAATGCCCCCTGTGGAAGAGCCTGCGGCCAAGCCAGCTGTTTCGGCTCAGACGCCGATCATGGGCAGTTTCCGACCTTTAGCAATTTGATGAATTGGCAGATACAGAGTGGTCCAGCCTGCTGGGCAAATGGTATGCTGCTTGAATGAAAATTCTCGCTAAATGGTTACTCAGCGCCATGGCCTTGTTGGCTGTGGCGCATTTTTATTCAGGTGTGGTCATCACGAGCTTTGTGGCGGCTTTGATCGCGGCTTTCGTGATCGGGTTGCTCAACACGATCGTGCGCCCCATCTTCGTGATTCTGACGCTGCCCGTGACGTTGATCACACTGGGGCTCTTCCTCTTCGTGATCAACGCACTGATGTTTTATATGGCCTCGGGTTTGCTGGAGGGCTTCAAAGTGCGTAACTTCACGGCGGCGCTGATTGGCTCGGTGTTGTATTCGGTGGCTGGTATGGTGATTGAAGCGGCTTTGGAACGTGTTTTTAAGAAGAAATGAGGGTTTTACCCTGGTATTTATTGCATAGTTTGCTATTTAAATCGTAGCAGCTAGTTGTTGCAAATCGCCTCGATATGGGGCGTGGAGCGCTGAAAATTCGTCGCCGGGTTGGGTGGCTGCGAGTGAGGCGCTGAGTTGGGGCATGCCACTTGACTCGTGTCCTCCTGCGGGCTGCGCCCGCATTCCCCCTTGACCTCGCCAAGCGACATACCCCAAC
>JANMDE010000124.1:0-3212 GCA_031376105.1 Variovorax sp.
AAAGACCGCTACAGCTACGACAAAGAGTTCATGCTCAACCAAATTGCCATGCTGTTTGGTGGCCGCATCGCGGAAGAAGAGTTCATGAACCAGATGACCACCGGTGCGAGCAATGACTTTGAACGCGCCACCTCCATTGCCCGCGACATGGTGACGCGCTACGGCATGACCGAAGCGCTTGGGCCCATGGTATATGCCGACAACGAGGGCGAAGTTTTCCTTGGCCGCAGTGTGACCAAGACCACCAATATGAGTGAGATCACCATGCAAAAGGTGGATGCTGAGGTGCGCAAAATCATTGACACGCAATACGCCTTGGCGCGCAAGCTGATCGAAGAAAACCAAGACAAGATGCATGCGATGGCCAAGGCCCTGCTCGAATGGGAAACCATCGACATGACGCACCTCGACGACATCATGGCAGGCCGTACGCCCACAGCGCCGAAAGACTGGGTGCCACGCAACCCATCGCAAGGTGGTGGCGATGGCGGTGGCTCAGGCAGTGCGCCTGTGGTCACTCAGCCGGCGCCAACAGCAGCTTGATGGCAAGCAGTTTCAAGCAATGAAAAACGGGGCTCTTTTAGCCCTGTTTTTCATTGCGCTTTATCATTCCCAGCATCATGCTTTGGCAGACCGCCCGCTTCCAAATTGACCTCTCACAGCCCAAGATCATGGGCATTGTGAACCTCACGCCCGATTCTTTCTCTGACGGTGGGCAGCATGTTGGCCTCTCGGCGGCTTTGCATCATGCAGAGCAACTCATCTCGCAAGGCGCAGATATGCTCGATTTGGGAGCAGAATCATCCCGCCCGGGAGCGCCGCCTGTCTCACTGGAGGATGAGCTGGCTCGCTTGCTGCCCATACTGCGCGAGGCCGTAAAACTGGGTGTGCCGATTTCAGTGGACACCTACAAACCACAAGTAATGCAAATCGCGTTGGATGCGGGGGCAGACATCATCAACGACATCTGGGGCTTTCGTCGCCAAGACCAGGGTTTGAGCGCCGCGCAGGTGGTGATGCAGCATGGCAGCTGCGGCCTCGTGATGATGCACATGCACCGCGATCCGCAAACCATGCAGCTCGATCCGATGCCTGAAACTGAAGACGTGGTGCAACGGGTAAAAGATGATTTGCTATCTTTTTATGAGCATCTTACGCACTATTTACAATGGCAAGAGGCCGATTTATCTAAAAAAGCTCGACCTCAAACACCCTTACATCAACGCCTACTGATCGACCCCGGCATTGGCTTTGGCAAAACTGTAGCGCAAAATTTTGCCCTGCTGGCTCGGCAGCGTGAACTGCTGGCGCTGGGCTTGCCACTGCTGGCGGGTTGGTCTCGCAAATCATCCCTCGGCGCTGTAACAGGGCAGGATAAGGCGAATGAACGCGTTGCAGCCAGCGTGGCCGCAGCGGTGCTCGCGTTGGAGCGCGGGGCAAGCGTGGTGCGCGTGCATGATGTGCGCGAGACGGCGCAGGCCTTGAAAGTGTGGCGGGCAGCGCGCCAAACCCCAGTTTAAGTACTGCAAGAGTCACTATAATTTCGATAGCATACTATGAAGATAAGATAAAGGGTCAACCTCGGTTTCACCTTAAAATATTCCCCTAGATCGGTCCACAAGAATTCACACCATGAGCAGACTATATTTCGGCACAGACGGCATTCGCGGCACAGTTGGCCAAGCCCCCATCACCCCTGATTTCATGCTCAAACTGGCGCATGCGGTCGGCCGCGTGTTGCGCAAGACGGAGGCTCGCCCTACTGTGTTGATCGGCAAAGACACCCGCATCTCTGGCTACATGCTTGAATCCGCGCTGGAATCCGGCTTCAATTCTGCGGGCGTCGATGTTGTCTTGCTTGGACCTTTACCGACACCCGGTGTGGCCTATCTCACACGCGCTTTGCGAGCCAGCCTCGGCGTGGTGATCTCGGCCAGCCATAACGCGTATCCTGACAACGGCATCAAATTCTTCAGCGCACAAGGCGCGAAATTGCCAGACAGCTGGGAACTGGCGGTGGAAGCGGCTTTGAAGGATGAGCCCGTGTGGGAGCAAAGCAGCGCCTTGGGCAAATCGCGCCGCTTAGACGATGCCGCAGGCCGCTATATTGAGTTTGCGAAGAGCACCTTCGCGAATGATCTCACGCTCAAGGGTTTAAAAATCGTAGTCGATGGCGCGAATGGTGCGGCGTATCAAATCGCACCCAAGGTCTTCCACGAGCTGGGCGCGGAAGTCATATCTATCGGCTGTGAGCCCAATGGCACGAATATCAACGATGGCGTGGGCGCCACGCATCCTGAAGCGCTGATTCGCAGTGTCAAGGCTAATCACGCGCAATATGGTGTGGCGCTTGATGGCGATGCAGATCGCTTACAAATTGTGGATGCCGATGGGCGCTTGTTCAACGGCGATGAGGTGCTGTATCTCATGGTCAAAGAGCGGTTGCAGCGCGGCGAAAGCGTGCCGGGAGCAGTGGGCACACTCATGACCAACATGGCCATCGAACTTGCCCTACAAGCCAAAGGTGTACCTCTCGTCCGTGCCAAAGTCGGTGATCGTTATGTTCTTGAAGAGCTAGAGAAAAACGGCTGGCTTTTGGGCGGTGAAAGTTCAGGCCACTTGCTCGCTTTAGACAAACACACCACCGGCGATGGCATCATCTCTGCCCTGCAAGTCTTGCAAGCCGTGCAGCGCAGTGGCCAATCGCTCGCGCAACTTTTAGGCGATGTGAAGCTCTTTCCGCAAGAGCTCATCAACGTGCGCTTGAAGCCCGGGCAAGATTGGAAAGCCAATCCCAAGCTCGCGCCCATGCAGGCGCAGATTGAGAATGAGCTTGGCGACACCGGCCGCATTCTAATCCGAGCAAGTGGCACCGAGCCTGTGGTGCGGGTGATGGTAGAGGCGAAAGACGCTGCGCAGGCCAAGAGCTGCGCACAGCAGCTGGTGGATGTGATTTCCAGCAGCTGAGCCCTGACATCGAAAAGTGTATACACTTTGGCATGCAAATTGCATACCAAAGTTGTGAGCGCCATCGTCTCGCTGGATAGATGTGTGCCGCTCAACACTTCATTAACATTCGGAGATTCAAGCATGCTCACTCGCCGCACGTCCCTCATTTATACAGGCGCACTGAGCGCACTCTCACTCGCAGGCTTGGCCAACGCTCAGGCTAAATACCCCGATCAACCCGTCAAACTCATCGTTGCGCTGCC
>JANMDE010000151.1:0-17624 GCA_031376105.1 Variovorax sp.
AAAGACCGCACCCAAGAAGAATTCTTCAACGCCTTTGAGGCGCTTTTGGCCAAAAAGAGCCATATTGTGATGACCAGCGACACCTATCCCAAGGGTTTGGTGGATATGCATGAGCGACTGGTTTCGCGCTTTGATTCTGGCCTGTCGGTGGCCATTGAGCCGCCTGAGCTGGAAATGCGCGTGGCGATTTTGATCAATAAGGCCATCAGCGAAGGCTCAAGCATGCCCGAGGATGTGGCCTTTTTTGTGGCCAAAAACGTCCGCTCCAACGTCCGCGAGCTGGAAGGTGCGTTGCGCAAAATCTTGGCTTATTCACGCTTTAATCAAAAAGAAGTGTCGATTCCGCTGGCGCGAGAAGCGCTGCGCGATCTGTTGTCGATCCAAAATCGGCAAATTGGCGTGGAAAACATCCAAAAAACGGTGGCCGATTTCTACAAAATCAAGGTCGCCGACATGTATTCCAAGAAGCGCCCGGCCTCGATTGCCCGACCTCGCCAGATTGCCATGTATTTGGCCAAGGAACTCACCCAAAAGAGCCTGCCTGAGATTGGCGAGCTGTTTGGCGGTCGGGATCACACCACGGTGCTGCATGCCGTTCGCAAGATCGGCACCGAACGCCAGCAATTTTCAGAGGTCAACCAGCAATTGCATGTGTTGGAGCAGACCCTTAAAGGATAAACAGGTTTTAGCTCGGCCTTTTTAGGCCGAATCAGGCGCTCGCCCTTAAATATATTGCGCGAAGTGCTATCAATTTAGGACTTTTCAGGTGAAAATGAAGGGTAATTTTTTTACAAGCAGACAAGGCTGGGGATAATTTTTGAACAAGGCCTGTGTTATCCACAGGCCAACCGAGTTTTTCAAACTTATTCATTGTTCTCCACCATCCCCGAAGCAGGCTTACCCACAGTATTCAACACACGCTAAACCCATGATTTTTCAGGCGAAAATACGGTTATCCACACAAACCTCTCGCCCTTATCTACTACTACTATCTTTATTAATTGATTTAAAGAACAAGAGGCTGACAACATGATCGTACTCAAAGCAACCCAAGAAAAGCTGCTCGGCCTGCTTCAATCCGTCTGTGGCATCGTAGAGCGTCGCCACACCCTGCCGATTCTTGCCAATGTGCTTTTGCGCAAGACCGCAGAGAGCATGCAGCTGACCACCAGCGATCTAGAAATTCAGATCCGCACCAATGCAGGGATGGATGGCGATGCCGGCAATTTCTCCACCACCGTGGGCGCACGCAAGCTGATTGATATTTTGCGCACCATGCCTGCCGATCAAACCGTCTCGCTCGAATCCAGTGCCAGCAAATTGATCCTCAAAGGCGGCAAGAGCAAGTTCACCTTGCAAACATTGCCTGCGGAAGATTTCCCACTCGTGCAAGAAGCTGCGAACTTTGGCCCAGCGTTTGCTGTGCCGCAAAAGGTTTTGAAGAACCTGCTCGCACAAGTCTCGTTTGCCATGGCCGTGCATGACATTCGCTACTATCTCAATGGCATTTTGTTCGTCGCTGAAGGCAAGCAGCTCTCCATCGTCGCCACCGACGGCCATCGGCTGGCATTTGCTTCTGCACAGCTCGATGTTGAAGTGCCTAAGCAAGAAGTGATCTTGCCGCGCAAGACGGTGCTCGAATTGCAGCGCCTTCTCTCGGATAGCGAAGGCGACATCAACATGCAATTCGCGGGTAACCAAGCCAAATTTAGCTTTGGTGAGATGGAATTCGTCACCAAATTGGTGGAAGGCAAATTCCCCGATTACAACCGCGTGATTCCGAAGAACCACAAAAACATCATCACCGTGGGTCGTGCAGCCTTGCTGGCCACGCTCCAACGCACCGCCATCCTCACGAGCGACAAATTCAAAGGCGTGCGCCTCAACATCGATCCTGGCACGCTGCGCGTGGCTGCCAACAATGCTGAGCAAGAAGAAGCCGTGGACGAAATTGATATCGATTACACCGGCGACAGCATTGAAATTGGTTTCAACGTGACGTATCTCATTGACGTGTTGGCGAATATGGAGCAAGAGATGGCGCGCATTGAATTGTCTGACTCCAACAGCTCTGCGCTGTTTACGCTGCCTGAAGATCCGAGCTTTAAATATGTGGTGATGCCGATGCGCATTTGATGTGTCATCGCTGAAAACGGGGGCTTCGGCCCCCTTCCGTGTTTTTAGTGTTTGAGTTTTGTATCTTTTCTAGAAGTTTTTTGTGAATTGAGAGTCTGATGAGCGAGTCTAAAAATACCCCGAACGACCCGAAAGAAGTCGTTGACAACAGCGTCAAAGCCAGCCCATCCACTGCCGCAGGCAGCGCCGAATACGGCTCAGACTCCATTCAAATCCTCGAAGGCTTGGAAGCGGTGCGCAAACGCCCCGGCATGTACATCGGCGATACGTCGGATGGCACGGGCTTGCATCACTTGGTGTTTGAGGTGGTGGACAATTCCATTGACGAAGCCCTGGCTGGCCATTGCGACGATATCGTCGTCACCATCCATTCCGATAACTCAATCAGTGTGGTGGACAACGGCCGTGGCATCCCCACTGGCGTGAAGATGGACGACAAACATGAGCCCAAGCGCTCAGCTTCTGAAATTGCGCTCACTGAATTGCATGCGGGCGGCAAGTTCAACCAAAACAGCTACAAAGTCTCTGGCGGTTTGCACGGCGTGGGCGTGAGCTGCGTGAATGGTTTGTCCAAATGGCTGCGCCTTACTGTGCGCCGCGAAGGGCAGATGCATCAGCTGGAATTTGCGCAAGGCGCGGTGCAAAACCGTATTTTGGAAATGCGCGATGGCGTGGAAGTTTCTCCCATGCGCGTGGCTGGGCAAACGGAGAAGCGCGGCACCGAAGTGCATTTCACGCCAGATCTAGAAATCTTCACGCAAAACTCTGAATTTCACTATGAGATTTTGGCCAAGCGTTTGCGTGAGCTGAGCTTCCTCAATAACGGCGTGCGCATTCGCTTGCACGACGAGCGCAGCGGCAAGAGCGATGATTTCTCGGGCGCGGGCGGTGTGAAGGGCTTTGTGGAATACATCAATGGCGCAAAGAAAGTGTTGCACCCCACCACGTTCTCTGCCATGGGCGAGCGCCCTGCAGACAGCTACGGCGGCATCCCCGGCACGCATATTGGCGTGGAAGTATCGATGCAGTGGAACGAGAGCTACAACGAAAACGTGCTTTGCTTTACCAATAATATTCCCCAGCGCGATGGCGGCACTCACCTCACCGGCCTGCGCTCTGCGATGACGCGCGTGATCAGCAAATACATTGAAGTCAATGAACTGGCCAAAAAAGCCAAGGTAGATATCACCGGCGACGACATGCGCGAGGGCCTCTGCTGCGTCCTCTCCGTCAAAGTGCCGGAGCCGAAATTCTCCAGCCAAACCAAAGACAAATTGGTGAGCAGCGAGGTGCGCGCGCCGGTGGAAGACATCGTGGCCAAAGCCTTGACCGAATTCCTCGATGAGCGCCCCAACGATGCCAAGATCATTTGCGGCAAAATTGTTGAAGCTGCCCGCGCCCGCGATGCTGCCCGGAAGGCCAGAGAAATGACCCGCAGGAAGGGAGCTTTAGATGGCTTCGGCCTGCCCGGCAAGCTGGCTGATTGCCAAGAAAAAGATGCCAGCCTTTGCGAGATTTACATCGTCGAGGGAGATTCTGCCGGCGGCTCAGCCAAGCAAGGCCGTGATCGCAAATTCCAAGCGATCCTGCCCCTGCGCGGCAAGATTTTGAATGTTGAAAAAGCCCGCTACGACAAGTTGCTCACCAGCAACGAGATCGTCACGCTCATTACAGCGCTTGGCACCGGCATTGGCGCAGTAGGCGGCTCGGATGACTTTAACGTGGACAAGCTGCGCTATCACCGCATCATCATCATGACCGATGCTGACGTGGACGGCGCACACATTCGCACCCTGCTCCTCACCTTCTTCTATCGCCAGATGCCCGCCTTGGTGGAGCGCGGCCACATTTATATTGCGCAGCCGCCGCTTTACAAGGTCAAGCATGGCAAGGCCGAGCAATACCTCAAAGACGGCAACGATCTTGACGCTTACTTGCTGCGCGTGGCCATGGACGGCGCCAAACTTGTTCCTGGCAAAGACAAAGCCGTGATTCAAGGTGAGACGCTGCTGGAAATTGCCCGCAAATACCAACTCGCGCATGCCGTGATTGGCCGCTTGTCTAACTGGATGGATGGCGAAGCCCTGCATGCCATCATGAATGGCGTGGCGCTCAATCTCGATACGCTCGCCGATGCCGAAAAATCCGCCACTGCCCTTCAAGGCGGCTTGCATGCGGCCACTGTGGCCGCCGTGTTTGATGCGCGCACCGACAAGCATGTGCTCACCATCACGCGCCGCGTGCATGGCAACGACAAGCTCTCCACCATCACCGCCGATTTTGTCCACGGCGGCGATTATGCTGCTTTGGTTGACGCAGCGCTCACCTTTGAAGGCTTGGTTGAAGACGGCGCCATGGTGCAGCGCGGCGAGGGCGACAAACTTAAAGAGCAAAAGGTGGCCGATTTCCGCGAAGCCATGCAATGGCTCATCGGCGAAGCCGAGCGCACCACCAGCCGCCAGCGCTACAAAGGCTTGGGCGAGATGAATCCCGAACAACTCTGGGAAACTACCATGGACCCAACCGTGCGCCGCCTGCTGCACGTCCGCATCGAAGACGCCATAGAAGCCGACCGCGTGTTTACTACTCTCATGGGTGATGAAGTCGAGCCGCGTAGGCAGTTTATTGAAGACAATGCGCTGCGGGCGATGAATATTGACGTTTGATTACGTTGCCGAAGAATTGCTATGCCCGTCATTTCTTACTTCTTCGGTATCTACATCCGCATGTATCACGCGGATCATCCGCCTGTGCCCTTCCACGTCGAATATCAAAGGCTACGAATCAGGAGCCGACAATGATTAAGATTGTTCACGCCAAATGGGTGAAAGACCAATTGATTGCCTTGGCGTTTTCAGATGGCAGCGAAGGCGAATATGAGTTCGCACCATTGCTAGCGAAAGACACATCACTGACCTTGCCACTCAAGGAAACCGCCTTGTTTCAGCGCTTCTTTCTAGAGTTAGGCGCACTGTGCTGGCCAAACGGGCTAGAGTTCAGCACTGCTAAATTGCATGCTGATTTGTTGGTCGCAAATCGCCTGCATAAAGCAGCCATTGCGGCATGATGGTGGAAAACTGTCATGCTGTGCACCACCCGCTCAAAGTGCAAATCGAAGACTCCATCGAAACGGATCGCGTGTTCACCACGCTCATGCGCGATGAATATTGACGTTTAATCCAAGCTTCTACGCAAGCGTGTCAGCTTGTCTTAGCTGTTCCCGTAGCGAACTGTCAGGCTCCATAAATGAGTTTCTTAAAAGTGTCGTCAGACAAAAGATCTTGGAATACTGGCCATGACATCGCCTCAAATCGAAATGTTTTGTCCGTTTTCATTATGTCTCGAATTTGAGCTAAGGCATCGGTTTTATGACCTCTAAGTGCAGCGATAGCTGCCTTGGTTCGCGGTGTTACATCAAACTTTAGTACTTCATCAAGTCGGCCATTATCTGGTTTAGCGCCCGTCGACAGTTTTTTTGCTAGCTCAAAATTAACAATTTCTGCCGCAGCTTCTGCCGAGTAATTTTTCGATTCTAGGTATGTCTGAAGCAGTTTTTTTGCCTCGGCAGAGCGGCCCGCTAGAAGCAGTAAATAACTTTCTGTCATTACATCTGGTTTGCCTGTTAATGTGTCAAGCTCCCGAACCATAGACAAAGCCGCATCAAAAGATTTTATTTTTTCGTAATACTGACGAAACAGCACTTTTTCGGACTTCACGGATATGCGTGGCTTGTGTTTCTCCAGTAGTGTCAATGCAGTGGAGTGCTCATTTAAGTCAAGCAAGAGATAGAAGAGTTTGCTAAATACATCAAAATCAAAGTCCTCGGCACTAAGATAGTCCTCTGCCACTAGCTTTGCTCGCTGATCGTCACCAAAAAACTCGCGTAGAGTTGTGATTAACGTATCGGCTAAGTATGAAGAGTTCTTCCTTCGCTCAGATTTAAATAGCTTGTTGCAGATATCCTCCGCCTCTTGCCGCAATCCACATTTATGCATTAAACGAAGTGATAGCGTCTCATACCAATCGCAATTGTCTTTTGCATCCCGCTCTTTTGCTGTAGCAATCTCGCTGAGGAGACCCTCTCGTTTTTTCGCCTCTGTATCAGGCAGCATCCTTGATAGTTTGAGGTTTAACAGCTGCCAAGAGTAGCGATGCTGCTTTTCCATGAGTTCCTCAATTCGATTCAATTCACTCTCTCGCTTTGGCTTGGGCTTTTCGTGGTCGAGTAACAAGCGGTGCAAGGTAGACCACGATGCATTGGTGTGCTTTGGGTTGACCTCTACAGCGCGATACAGATATTCTTTTGCTTTTTCAAAATGTGTTGCTTTGTCTGGCCCCACCACATTTCCCATGCCATCGATGTGCCAATCAGCCAAGGCAGATAGGGCATCCTGATATTGATCGTCTAGTGCAAGTGCTCGTTCATAGCACTTGTATTTTTCGCTGCGATCAAAGAGAACCCCCGCTTTTCTTAAATGCCAGCTTGCGCGTTTGGGCTCTTCCGCAATAAGCCCCTCAAGAACTTTGATGGCTGCTGTAAAGTCCCTTAGCCCAACATGGGCATCGATTTGTAGCAGCAACATTCTCCTTCGAAAGTTGGGACGAATATTAGGTTGCTGCTCCAATAGCAGTATTTCAATTGCGCCTTTATAGGACTGCTCATTTAGTAGCCGTTGAATTCGTGTCAGAACCAAAAGTTCATCATCCGTGAAGTCAGAGCTTTGGATTGCTTTTTCTTTCGATTCTGGATTGACGATTTGATTTGCTAGTGCCTTACGTTTTGTTAGGCGCGTTAGTCGTTGCCGCGCTGATATCAGCGTTGGCGTGGTCGTGGGAAAGCGCGATTCATTTTGCAATAGCAGAGTGGTTACGGCATCGTTTCTAGTCTCTGTTTTTGTGGCAACGGCGGGTAAACAATCCCCATTGTTAAACTTTGAATATAGCTCAGAAAAAAGCTCATCGAACCCATCGATTTCTACAAAATAGATCCTATCTTTCCAGAACAGTCGACGCAGCTCTTCGGGAATATCGGAGTGCTTTCTAATGCACCAATAGATGCCGTTCTTGAAATAATCTTCGTTTTTTAAAAGTACAGTAAGCAGATCGATGATTGATCGATCACCACCTGCGTATCCAACAACGACTAACCCAAAGTCTTTTGCAAATTCAATGAATTTTTCTTTCATGTTTTGATCAAGGGACTCGGTCTCGCGATCAGTTGCTTTGATATCGTCAAAAAGATAGTCGCCGTGCAACTTGATAATTTTCGGTCGACGAGAGGTGACTGTTATGGAGTTAATTGAAGAATCATGTGCGCAGACAATGGGACGTTTTTGTGAGTAGAGGAAGAACGCCTCATTAACAAGATCGTCAAAATTAGTTGTAAATACAGTGTTGAAGTAATCTTGCTCTACGAGCGCTGTTAAATACAGGTAGCCGATAGATGGAACCGCATCTTTAACTTCATTTTCGACGAACATACGTCGTTGTCGTTGCAAGTCGTATCGTTTTTCAAACAATGACGAATATTCACGCTGCAAGTCATACCAACTACTCTCTTTCTCGCGCAGGCTTTGGCGTTGTTGTTCTGGTGTCATCTTGGTCGTGTCTTCACCTAAAGAGTGCAGTATCTCTTGACGCCAAGTGTCACATAGTACGGTGGCGGGTCGAATTCCCGATGTCACGGAACATCCTGCCCCCAGCAGCACTGTGTAATTTGGTGTTCCGTCTGTTCGCGTTCCTACATATCGCGCCAGATCACCAAGGGTTCTCTTTTTAGACTCAAGTTGTTTGCCAAGCTCTTCAAATCTCATGGTTGCTCCAAGTAAATGTTTGGAACATCGTCTCACAAACGGATACGGACGCGCAAGCAAATCCCGGTATTTCTGACAGTACAAGATCACTTATATGCGGTTACTTGAAAATTTCGATGCAGTTTTACGAGGAAGTTTGGCGATTAAAAGCAACTCCAAAACATGGATTTGGTGTGGGGTTTGTTGTCGATGTTCAGAGATCTGCAACGCTTACTTTGATGGTGTTGCCTCGTGCGGTGGAGACAAAGAACAGCATTAGTCGGGCTCAATGACCAGGGCATCAATCGAAATGCCCGCGCTGTGAGGACAACCCGTGCGCAGTAGACGCATTCCTCATCATCTTGATTTGGAGACACCATGAAGTTTTACTACCATCCCTCGCCCAACCCGCTCAAAGTCGCGCTCTTGTTGGAGGAAACGGGTTTGCCTTACGGGGTGGTGCCGGTGGATACGCGCAAGGGGGAGCAGCATAGTGCCTCTTTTAAGGCGATCAACCCGAATGCGAAGACGCCGGCTTTGGTGGATGGGGAGGCGACGGTGTTTGATAGCAATGCTATTCTGCTTTACTTGGCTGAGAAGACGGGGTAGTTTTTGCCGAGCAATACGCCAGCCCATCGGGTTGAGCGGGCGCAGATGGTTTCATGGTTGATGTTTGTGGGGACGGGAATTGGCCCGTATTCCGGCCAGGCGGTGCACTTTAAACACTTTGCACCCGAGCCGAAGGAATACGCGGTGAACCGTTACGATTTTGAGGCGCAGCGCCATTGGGGCATCGTCAATGAGCAATTGGGCAAGCACCGCTGCATGCTGGGCGACACTTACACGATTGTGGCTATCTTGTCGAAGTGGGCGGTGTGGGGCTGGGCGCGGGCCGTGCCTTTTGTTTTGGGCGCAGAGGCTTGGGGCAACTTGCCGCATGTGAAGCGCCTGCTGGATGAGATCAACGCGCGCCCGGCGGCGCAGCGGGCAGAAGCGCTGAAAGCCCAGCACAGCTTCAAGGCGGAGATGGACGATGAAGCGCGGCGAGCGATGTTTCCTCAGAATGGGCGGTTGGGGAAGTGAGGTGCGGTGTACTTAAGGGCGCAGACTTCAAGCAAAATGGGCATGTAGCCGGCATAGAATCTGCGCGGAGTGCTATTAATTACATAGTGCTTAAGAGGCTAGGCGCATTGACTTGGCCTGCAAATCCACATGCAGCGCATCTTTGAGCGTCTGAAAAATCGCGGCTAAATTGCTCATGGTGGGGTTGCCAGATTTGGAGAGCATGCGGTGAACGCTCTTTGCCGGTTTCTCCACCTGTGCGGCGAGCTGCTCAAATCCGACGGTGGCGTTGACGAGATCGCGCAGGATGGCTTTGGCGGTGTCTGGCTCGCCGTTGAGGAACAGCGTGGCGGCTTCTTGCAGGAGGGCCTGGGCGAAAGCGGGGTCGGCTTTCAGGCGAGCGCTGACGGTTTGCTTGAAATCACGTGTGAGAGCCATATTGCTTCCTTTGATTGCTAACGGTTGCTGGGCTTGGCTTTGGCCGCGCCGGAGTTTGCTGCTGCTTTCTTGCGGCGCTTGTAGTCTTCCCACAGGCGAAGCGCTTCTTCTATGTCGCGCTGCTGGTTTTTCTTGCTTCCACCACCGAGCAACACAATAATTTCCAAGCCGTCTTTGGCAAGGTAGATGCGCCAACCTGCGCCGTAATCAATCTTGAACTCGCCGATGCCGCGAAACCATTCGATGCTGGAATGGTTGCCCAATTGCATGCGCATTTGAGCAACTGCGACCTTGGCAGCAACATCGGGCTTTAAGCTGGCGAACCATTGCGCAAAGGGGCTTTCGCCATCATCAAGCAAGAGTTCACGAACTGACCACATGCCTTATGGTAACATAAAAGATACTAACTAGCATCATGATGGCTGTAGGTCTAGTAAGGCGGCAAAACTGATGATGAGCTTGCAAGGAGTATGGCTATGTCTGTGATGACGATTCGATTGCCCGATGCCAAGCCCGCGCGCTTGAAGGAGCTTGCGCGTTCGCGGGGCTTGAGTGCGAATAAGCTGATGGAAGAGCTGGCGACGGTGGCTCTGGTGCAGCAAGACACGGCGGCGCGCTTTGCGATGCGAGCGCAGCGCGGGGATGTGGCGCGCGGGCTGGCGATTTTGGATGAGCTGGATGCTCAGTTTGCGAAGGCTGGTTAATTAGCGCTCTGCGTGTATTGAGCAATATTTTCTAGAGGTAAAACGGCCAGTAGCCGTTATAGAATCTGCGCATGGTGCTACAAATATCATAGTAAACTAAGCGAGCCCCGACTTTCGTTGGGTTGGCTCAGGGCTTGATTTTCGATAGGCTAAAAGGTTTTTGGCGGGGTGATGCGATGCGCATAAAAGCTGGACGGTGGTGGTGTGTGTTGGCGATGTTGGCGCTGGCAGTGGGCGGCGGTTTGGCTTTGACTTGGGAGGCTGACCGAAGCGTGGAATCGCTCAAAGCGCGGTGGGCATCGCCGGCCTCGGGTTCGCGCTTTGTGGATGTGAGGGGCATGCAAGTGCATGTGCGCGACGCGGGCCCGCGCACGGATGCTGAGCCGATTGTGTTGCTGCATGGCACGGGGGCGAGTTTGCACACCTGGGATGGCTGGGCGGCGGAGCTCTCTAAGACGCGGCGGGTGATTCGCTTTGATTTGCCGGGCTTTGGGCTGACGGGGCCGTATGCGGGCCAGTGGCTTCAGGAGGACGGTGGGCGCTATTCGCAATTGAATTACGCGAAGTTCGTGGTGGCGGCCTTGGACGCACTGGGGGTGATGCAGCCTGTGGTGCTCGGCGGCAATTCGCTCGGCGGCACGATTGCTTGGGAGACGGCGGATTTTCTGCGCGCCACGCAGCCCGCGCGGGTCGCCAAGTTAATTTTGGTGGATTCTGCGGGCTATGACTTCAAACCGATCTCTATGCCGTTGGCTTTTCAGGCGGCAGAAATCGCGCTGCTCTCGCCGATCACGGAAAACACCTTGCCGCGCTTCACGATTGAGCGCGATGTGCGCAGCGTGTATGGCGATCCCAGTAAGGTGACGCCCGCTTTGGTGGATCTGTATTACGAGCTGGCCTTACGCGAAGGCAACCGCCGCGCTCTGGGCTTGCGCATGCGCGAGCCGCGTGCGATTGCTCCCGAGCGAATTGCGAAGATCACGCAGCCGACGCTGATCATCTGGGGCGGGCAAGATCGCTTGATTCCGCCACCCTATGCGCAGCAGTTTGCGAAAGACATCAAGGGCTCGAAGCTGGTGATGTTTGACAAGCTGGGGCATGTGCCGCAGGAGGAAGACCCTGCGAAGACGGTGGCTGCTGTGCAGGCTTTTTTAGCTGGGAAATAGGCTGGTTTAAGAGCAAAATGGCTTATAGCCGTTATAGAATATGCGCGGAGTGCTACTAAATTAATAGTGACTCGAATGGCGATCAACGCTCACCTGCGGCCTCTAACATGCGCACCATAGCGATGTAGCCGCGCTGGCGGGCAAGGGCTAAAGCGGCGTTTCCAGCGCGCTTAGTAGTGGCTGACGCCCCACAGGCGTGCTGGGGCATCGGTCAGATGGCGCAATCCGGATCGATCAAGCATTCGCTCGCAGGCGATCTGCGCTTCTTCCAGCACTTCGTTTTCATCGACAGACAGCACTTTGCGGTCTTCCATGAGCACTTGGCCGTTAACGATGGTGGTGCATACGTCGGCAGCATTTGCAAAACAGGTGATCCGGTAGACCGGCATGTTGAGCGGCATCATGTGCGGTTTGAACAGGTCAACCAAGATGATGTCGGCTTTCTTGCCTACTTCTAGTGAACCGATCTCATCCTCCATCGACAAGGCTCGGGCGGCGTCGATGGTGACCATCTCTAGCGCCTTGCCGTGCGGCAGGACGCCCGAATCCCGGAAATGGCGGCGGTGGTAGTGCATGCATTGGGACATGTGGCGGAACATGTCGTAGCCGCGGTCTGGCGCAGAGCCGTCGGAGCCGATGGCGACCGTGACGCCGGCGTCGATCAGTTCAGGCACCGGGCAGCGACCACGAATGGACATGATGGCGCTTGGGTTGTGAACGATGCGGGTGTCGGTGTCGCGGGTGAGCGCAATGTCTTCCTCGTTCAGGTCGATGCTGTGGGACATGAATGAGGTGGGGCCGAGCAGGCCGAGCGCGTGGTGTGCGAGGGCCAGTGTGCCGGTTTGGTGGCCGTCTTGGGTGAAGGTCAATTGGCGTTGCGCGACCAGCGGGAAGTAGTCGGCGGCTTGCTGGCGGAACTGGTGCTCCAGCGCAACCTGCTCAGGCTTGTGCATGGGGGCGAATACCGGCAGGGTGATGGCAACTCGCAGGCGGTCTTGTGCCCGCCCGTGGTTCTCGTCAATGATCTTTTTACAGACGGCCAGCATGGTCGCTGCGTCTACTTCGCTGCGCTTCGCAGGCTGGGTGTCGAGGTCTGTGTAGGTGGACGGGCCGCCCGGCCGAGTGGGGCCCACGGCGACCACGGAGCGGGTGCCGGCGCGCTCCACTGCGTCGCAGTGTGCGCGGGCATATTTCGGGTCGTCCACGCGCATGACGGAATCGCCACCGCCAAACAGCGAGACGCCGGTGGTCACGCCTGCTTTGAGCCGCTCCAGCGAGGCCATCGCCGATTCGGCGGCCCAGAAATGGGTGTCTGAGGCGCTGGTGTAGATCACGCCACAGGCCTCCATCCACGCGTTGGCGCTGCCTGCGCCCATGGTACGCAACATGCCGTGCCCGGCGTGTGCATGGCTGTCGATCAGGCCGGGCAAGACGGCCTTTCGTTTTGCATTCATGGTGCGCGCTGGCGTGTAGCGCTGGCGCAGCTCCGATGTGCCGCCCACGGCGACGATGCGGTCGCCCTTTACAGCGACTGCGCCGTCTTCGATGACGCGCCGCTGCGCATCCATGGTGATGATGGTGCCGTGCTCTATCAGCAGGTCAACCG
Source organism: Variovorax sp. (assembly GCA_031376105.1). Lineage (GTDB taxonomy): Bacteria > Pseudomonadota > Gammaproteobacteria > Burkholderiales > Burkholderiaceae_C > JANMDU01. Next base: position 12,905 of record JANMDE010000151.1, read on the forward strand.
GTTCGAGCATGGCAGAGGTCATTTATTTGCCCACCGTGACCAGCCACAAACGCAGCTGGTTGTCAGGTGCCTGCGACATGTTTGTGCCTTTTTTGGCCGCCCAAGTGATGGGCTGCTGGTGCAGGGGCACATGCGACACGTCGTTGCGCTCGAGCGTGACGGCCTCCTCGATGAGCTTGCCGCGTTTGGTGGCGTCGATCTCAGACGCGATCAATGGCAGGTAAGCGTCGAATTTGGCGTTGGAGTAGCGGCCCACATTGAGAGAGCCCTCTTTGCCTTGCTTGGTGGCCACGACATCTTTGAGCAGGCCATACGAGTCGGCCATCGGCAGGCCGGCATGGCCCACCATGTACATCGAGGCATCGTTGGCATTGAGCCGGACGCTCCATTTGGATGCCGGTTCGATCATGAGCGTGGTTTTGATGCCGACGCGTGCCAGCATGGCGGAGGAAGCCAAGCAAATGGCTTCATCAAACACATAGCGGTCGTTCGGGCAGAGCAAGCCTACCGTGAAACCGTTTGGATAGCCAGCTTCGGCCAGCAGCGCCTTGGCCGCGTCTGGGTTGAAGGGCAACAGGCGCCTGTTGAGAGCCTTTGGCGCGCCGTTGAGGCTGGGAGATAGCACCGTACCGGAAGGCCAAGAGACGTTGCGCATGACGGTGCGCTTGATGGTCTCGATGTCGATGGCTTGGTAAACGGCTTTGCGCACCCGCAGATCTTTGAATGGGTTTTTGCCCTTGACATCGCTGTATTGCAACTCGTCGCGGAATTGGTCAAAGCCAAAGAAAATGGTGCGCAGCTCGGGCCCTTGTACGACCTCAATGTTGCCGCCGCCTTGCAGTCGCGCCACATCTTGCAGCGGCACGCTGATGGATGCGTCGATGGCGCCGCTGACCAGTGAGGATGTGCGGGTAGCATCGGCCTTGATGGGCATGAAGCGCACTTCGGTGAGGTTGTGTTTTGGCTTGTCCCACCAGCCGGTATGGGCTGCCAACACGGTGCGCGTGTCTACTTCACGCGAGACCAGCTTGAACGGGCCGGTGCCATTGGTGTTGCGGTTGGCAAAGTTTTCTGTCTTGTTGGCCAAGTCGCTGGCGTCGGTGGCCTTGTTGGTCTCGCACCAGCCTTTGTCCATGATGAGTAATTGAATTAACGCGTTGGCAACAATGGGCAGGGGGCCACGGGTCTCGACATCGACGGTGAAGGCATCAACTTTGCGAACTTCTTTGATGTCGCTTAAGTTGCCTTTGACCAGCGAGCCGGGGGTGTTGGTGCGGGCAAAGGTGAAAACGACGTCGTCGGCATCAAAACTTTCGCCGTTGTGGAACTTGACACCCTGCCTTAGCGTGAAACGCCAGACGGTGGGGCTGACGGAGCGCCAGGATGTGGCCAAAGACGGCTCAATCTCGAGCTTTTCGTTGAAGCGCACAAGACCTTCATAGATATTGCTCACAAAGCCGTTGGTGAAGCTGTTGTTGGTGGAGTGCGGGTCCATCGAAAGGGCATCTAGGCTGGAAGACCACGTGAATGTGTTGGCACTGGCACCGGCACAGGCCAGGCTCACACATGCGGCAATGACGCCACGGCGGAAGTTTGTTATTTGCATGGAAAATCCTTTCGATGAAAAACGCAGGGGGACAGAAATTGTCGAGCGGGCAGCTTGGCGCTGCGCGAAGCACCCAGGGCGGCTTCGATTTGGACGAGCGAGAGGGATTGCAGACGGGTGCATATGCCGATGTGCATGTTTGAATATTAGCGGAATGAAATTTTTATGCAATCAATATCATCAGCACGGGCTGAATCACAACATTGCGATGGGCGCACCAGAAGAGCGCATGAGAGGGCGATTCCAAGCAAAATCGGTGGTTTGCCGTTATGAATACTACGCAGCGTGCTATCTAATCAATAGCTATTTGTGTGTTGATTAACGCGCCCCAGCGGTCTCTAGCATGCGCACCATGGCCGTGTAGCCGCGCTGGCGGGCCAAGGCTAAAGGCGTGTTGCCGGCGCGGTCGGCCAGCTGCAAGTTCGCGCCAGCTTTGATCAGAGCGTCGAGGGTGGCTTGGTGGCGTTTGCCGCCGTCGCCCAAGACGATGGATTCGATCACGGCGGTCCAGTGCAGGTTGTTGACGTGATCAAGCGGCGCGCCGGCGGCAATGAGCTGGCGCACGACGCCATCATGGCCTAAATGCGCAGCGGCGATCAGGGCGGTGCCGTCGTAGCGGCTGGTGGTGAGTTTGGCATTGGCGCCGAGCTGGATCAAGACGCGCAGGGTGTCTTCATCATCGGCCACGGAGGCGATGGTGATGCCGTCGTAGCGGTCGTTTTCTAGAAGGTTGATGTTAGCGCCCGCTTTCACAAAGGCCTTGACCGCTTCGCGCTGTTTGGCGAACACGGCCACGTGCAGCGGCGTGCGGCCATAGCTGTCGCGGGCATTGAGATCGGCCTTGGCGGATGCCGCCGCTTCAATGGCTGCTACGTTGCCACGATGCGCTGCGGCATGCAAAACGCTGAACCTAGCGACCTCTTGCGCGCTGGGAGGGACTTGGGCCGAGGCGCTCAGAGGCGCTTGGAGCAGGCCCATGAAGGCCAAGCAAGAGGCCAGCGATAGCGCCAAGCGCGGCAGACTGCGGCTGCGCTTGAGCGGGAGGATGTTGAGCTGAGCTTTCATGGGGGCTTCTCCTTTTGGGGAATTTACTTGAGCAGCTCTTTGACTTTGTCTAAGGCTGCAGTGGCGCATTGCTCATCCAGATGGCCGCCGGGCGCACCGCCGACGCCGACCGCGCCGATGACTTCGTTGCCTACGCGCACAGGCACACCGCCGCCCACCAGCAAAAAGCCGGGGATGTAGACGAGATTGGCCGCAGCGGGGTTTTTCTGCGCGTTTTCCATCATGGCCAAGGTGTTGTTGCGAGCGGATGCGGAAGTGAAGGCTTTCTCAAAGCTCGCGGCGATGGTGTGTGGGCCAGCGTTGTCGGCGCGCTGGACGGCGCGGATGGTGCCGGCGCGGTCGACGACGGTGGCGGTGACGTTGTGGCCACCGGCGGTGCATGCAGCCACAGTGGCGGCAGCGATTTGGTTGGCGAGCTCGAGCGACATGTTGCGCTCGGTGCGCACGGCTTGGGCTTGTGCAGTGGAAGCGACTGCGCAGGCAGCCAAAATGAGGGTGGTAGCAAAGTGCCGCATGAAATGCTCCTGTGAGGATGTAGCGGTTCAATCAACCGTGACTCAACTGTAAGAACGCTGGCTCTTTTGCGCCATCCGCATGGCTACGCCGCGCTATCCGTAGAACTACGCGCGGGTTTGCTCAGGGGCTTTGATCGCTTTGCTCCACCAAGCTGGCATAGCCGCGAATCAGATGCGCCAATGAATCCACTTCCAGCTTGGCAAACAAGTGGGCGCGATGCGTTTCAACGGTGCGCGGCGACAGATCCAAAGCGCGACCGATTTCTTTGTTGGTGAGGCCTTCGACAATGAGGCCAAGCACTTCTTTCTCGCGCTCAGACAGCTGTGCGTAGCGCTCGCGTGCAGCGCGATCAGCTTGATGCCTTTGGCGCGAACGCACATGCTGGCGCACGGCATTTTGTAGGGCTTCGATCAAAGCTTCGTCATCAACGGGCTTTTCTAAAAACTCTGCTGCGCCCGCTTTGAATGCGCGGCGACACATCTCTACTGTGCCGTGCCCGGTGAGCATGATGACGGGCTGATCCACGCCCTGTTCGATCAGGCGTTCTAAAACGCTCAAGCCACTCAGGCCAGGCATGCGCACGTCGAGCACGATAGCGCCGATGCTCTCGCGATCAAAGCTGTGCAAAAACGCAAGCGGATCTGCCCAGCTTTGCACGCGCAGACCTACCGTGTGGATGAGCAAGGCCAAGCTGCTGCGCACCGCCTCATCATCGTCAATGAGTTGGATCAGTGGCGACAAGGGTTGTCCGAGGGATCGTGCTTCTGGGCTGTTCATGGCGGTGTGCTTTGCGCTAAGGGGAGGCTCAAGGTGAAGCAGGCGCCAGATGGCGAGAGGTTGCGGGCGATGAGTTTGCCGCCCATTTTCTCGGCCAATGACTCACACAAACTCAATCCCAAACCGAGCCCGCCTTCGCGCATGCTAAAGAAGGGCTCAAACAGGCGAGGCAAGGCCTCGGCGGGAATGCCGCTGCCGCTATCGCTCACGCTGAGGATGCCTTGTGTGCCTTCGGGCTGCACGGAGAGCGTGAGTTGCCGTTCGCTCTCAGGCGTTTGATCCATGGCCTGGATGGCATTGGTGATGAGGTTGTGAATGATTTGCTCAAGGGCAACGGGGTCGGCTTGCACGAGGGTGGTGTTGGGTGCTTGCACCGAGGCTTGCACATGTTGGGTCTGCAATTGCGGCATCAATAAATGCAATGCGGCTTGCGCAGCGTCGGCAAGATTGACGGTTTGCAGCGGTGCGTTGGTGCTTGGGTCGATGCTGCGGCGCAGGCGGGCGATGACGTCTGATGCGCGGCGCGCTTGCGTGGCTGCTTGCTTCATGGCCTCGCGGGCGGTGTCGAGTTCGGGGGGATCGTCGGTGAGGAGGCGCTGCGCGGCTTGCGTGTTGGCCAAGACGGCGGTGAGCGGTTGGTTCAGCTCATGAGCGAGCCCAGCGGCCAGCTCTCCCATCTGATTCAAACGCGCGACTTGGCCTAGGCGCAAAAGCTCTTCTGCGCGGCGGCGCTGCTCGCGTTGGCGCAGTAGAGCA
>JANMDE010000155.1:0-2639 GCA_031376105.1 Variovorax sp.
GTGGCGAGTTTTTTGTAAAACGACAGGCGCAGATGCACATCGCCGCAATAGTCACTGGGCAGGAGCGCAGGCGAATGCAGATTGATCTCGGTGGCAGCGGCCATGGGGTTAAGCAGGTCAGGCTCTTTGCCGGCCTTTAAGCTGCGCACGGCCTCAGACAGCATCTCGTTATACAGCTGAAAGCCCACTTCGAGCATATTGCCGCTTTGGTTTTCACCCAACACCTCGCCTGCGCCGCGAATCTCCAAATCATGCATGGCCAAATAAAAGCCGCTGCCCAGCACTTACATTTGCTGAATTGCCTCTAGGCGCTGCGTGTCTTTATTGGTGAGGCTTTCCAGATCGGGCACCATGTGGTAGGCATAGGCTTGGTGGTGGCTGCGGCCCACGCGGCCACGCAATTGGTGCAATTGCGCCAAGCCGAATTTATCGGCTCGGCTCATCACAATCGTATTCGCGCTGGGTACGTCAATGCCCGTTTCGATGATGGTGGAGCAGAGCAAAATATTGAAGCGCTGCGCCACAAAATCGCGCATCACGCGCTCAAGCTGCCGCTCGGGCATTTGGCCATGCGCTACGGCGATGCGCGCTTCGGGGAGCAGGTCTTCGAGTTTTTGGCGGCGATTTTCAATCGTATCCACTTCGTTATGCAGAAAGTAAACCTGCCCGCCACGTTTGAGCTCGCGCAGCACGGCCTCGCGAATCACGCCATTGCCCTCGGTGCGCACAAAGGTTTTGATGGCCAAGCGGCGCTGCGGCGCGGTGGCAATCACGGAGAGATCACGAATGCCCTCCAGCGCCATGCCCATGGTGCGCGGGATCGGTGTGGCAGTCAGCGTGAGCACATCCACCTCAGCGCGGAAGGCTTTCATCGCCTCTTTATGGCGCACACCAAAGCGATGCTCTTCGTCAATGATAAGAAGGCCGAGATTCTTGAATTTGGTTTTTTCGCTCAGCAGTTTGTGGGTGCCCACGATGATGTCGACGCTGCCATCGGCAATGCCTTTGATGGCGGCTGTGATTTCCTTTGCGCTGCGAAAGCGGCTCATTTCCATGATTTTCACCGGCCATTTGGAGAAACGATCCGTGAGCGTTTGGAAATGCTGCTCTGCCAGCAGCGTGGTGGGCGCGAGAATGGCGACTTGCTTGCCGCCTGTCACCGAGATAAAGGCCGCTCGCAGCGCCACTTCGGTTTTGCCAAAGCCCACATCGCCGCAAACGAGGCGATCCATGGGCTTGGGGCTGATCATGTCTTGAATCGTGGCGTGAATGGCAGCGCGTTGGTCGGGCGTTTCTTCAAAGCCAAAGTCTTTGGCGAACGCTTCGTAGTCCGCAGGCGAATAGCGAAAGGCATGGCCTTGGCGCGTGGCACGGCGGGCGTAAATATTCAGCAACTCAGCAGCGGTATCGCGTACCTGCTCTGCGGCCTTGCGCCGCGCTTTCTCCCATTGCCCTGAGCCTAGCCGATGCAGCGGGGCTTCATCGGCTGACACACCGGTGTAGCGCCCGATGTTGTGCAATTGGCTCACAGGCACATACAAGACAGCATTGTCGGCATACAGCAAATGCAAAAACTCTTGCATCGCGGGCGAGCCATCTTCGTTCTTTTGGCCCACATCAAGATTCACCAAACCTTTGTAGCGCCCGATACCATGCTGCGTGTGAACGACCGGATCGCCCACTTTCAGCTCAGACAGATCCTTGATCAGCGCCTCTACATCGCTGGCCTGCTCTTGCTTTTTTCGGCGGCGCACACCGCCTTGCGCGGCAAATAATTCTGTCTCGGTGACGAAGTCAATCCTGCCTTCGTTCCAAGCGAATCCAGCCGCTAGCGGTGCCACCGCCATACCGGCTTTTTCATCGCTGGTTTGAAACTCAAGCAAGCTGTCAAATACCGGCAGCACGATATGGCTGGCGCGCAGAAAATCCATCAAACTCTCACGTCGGCCTTCGCTCTCAGCGATGATCAAAACGCGGTGTTTGCTGGTTTGAATATGCGCCTTGAGCTGCAATAACGGCTCTTCGCTTTCGCGCTGGCTGGCCAAATAGGGTAAGCTTGATGCTATAAATTCAGTAGCGTCCAGCGCAGTATCCTTAAGGGCTAGCTGTTCAAAACCATTGCAAAGCCCATAAAACTGCTCGCTGCTTAGAAAGAGCGACTCTGGCGGCAAAGCAGGCCGCTCTGGGTCGCCCCGGCTCATCGAAAAACGCTCTTTGGCATCTTGCCAAAAGCGCGAGAAGCTGTTTTCTAGATCGCTGTGCAACACCAGCGTGGCTTGGCCCAAATAATCAAATATCGTGGCCAGTTCGTCAAAGAAAAGTGGCAAATAATATTCAATGCCCGCCGTGGCCACGCCATTGGCCATGTCTTTATAAATGCGGCTCTTGGTGGGGTCGCCCTCCAGCAACTCGCGCCATTGCGTGCGAAATTGTTTGCGGGCATCCTCATGCAGCGGAAACTCTCGCCCGGGTAGCAAGCGCACCTCAGGCACAGGGTACAAGCTGCGCTGCGAGTCCGGGTCAAAGGTGCGGATCGAATCGACTTCATCGTCAAACAAATCCACCCGATACGGCACCTGGCTGCCCATGGGAAACAGGTCAATCAAGCCGCCGCGCACCGCATATTCACCGGGGCTCAC
>JANMDE010000164.1:0-2229 GCA_031376105.1 Variovorax sp.
GCCACATCATTGCCCAAGGGCACGCGCACAAACTGCACGCCCGCGCGCTTGCTGAGCAAGTCAACCGCCAATTGCGCCGAGCTTCCGGTGCCCATTGATGCGTAGTTGAATTTGCTTGGGTTGGCTTTGGCGGCATCCAACATGTCTTTGGCGCTCTTAAGCCCAGCCTGCGGCGAGGCCACCAATACCAAGGGCGCGCGCGCGATCAAGCCTAGGGTGATGAAGCTGCTCCTGTCATAGGGCAAGCTCTTATACAGTGCAGCATTGAAAACCAAGGTGCCGTTGTCCGCAGCCAGCCAAGTGTGGCCATCGTTGCCGGCTTTCAGCACCAAGCTGGCCGCTGGCAAGCCGCCCGCGCCGAGCTGGTTTTCAACGATCACTGGCTTGCCCAAAGACTCCCCCATCACAGCTGCCACAGCCCGCACCATCGCATCCGAGCCGCCGCCCGATGCCGAATGCGTCACCCAGCGCAGCGCGTTGTAAGGAAACTCTATCGCCCAAGCCGCAGGCTGCAACCCGACCAACAAAAGCAGCGTCAGTGCATGAGAGATTCGACGAAAACGATTGAAATTGACAAAAAACATGGTATCTCCCGATGAGTTAGGGCGCGAGTCTAGATGCCGTTCACATATTGAAACGCAGGGCTTTCCCTGCATATTCACTCAAAACGTGACTCAGCACGCGCTCTAATACAAATACCTCGCAAAACGCATGCCACAAGCAACAACCCGCGTCATGCGGGTCGTCTATGGAACGATGAATTTGCCTCTAGCCCTTATAGAATATACGCAGAGCGCTATTAAATCAGGAGTATGCGAACATCAAGGCTGCGGCCATGTGTGCGCAAGACTTCAGGTGGGCGTATCAGCAGGCGCTGCGCCCCAGTCGTTGGTCTCTGCTTGGCTAGGCTGCACCGCCCAATACAGCGCGATCAACCAACCGATCAACGGAATCAACCAGATCAGCAGCCACCAACCGCTTTTGCCGATGTCATGCAAGCGGCGAACGCCGACCGCCAATGCGGGCAGCAGCAGCACCAAGGAAGCGATCGAGCCCAAAACAGGCAGCACAACGCTCAGCACCATGATCGCAATGATCTGAAACAAGAAAAACCACCAATATTCCGAACGACTCGCCCGGCCGTCGAATTCGACGTATTTGGTGAGACAGGTGATGACAGCAGTTTTAATATCCATGGAGACTCCTCGATGAAAGTAGCGGTTAAAAGCCAGAAGGATCTATAGCCCTTTGCCTCGAGCGATATCCATGATGACGCGTGCGCCCAAATACAGGCGCGGCTCAATGGCATCGATGGCCACCCATTCATTGTCGGCAGAGTGGGCACCGAATCCCGGCAAGCCGAAACGCTCGATCACAGGTGCCTTGGTTTTGAGTGCAGCGAAGGCCGCGTCGGTGCCACCGCCCTCTGGCTGGTCGTCCACGATGAGTTTTCGACCGAGTTCAGCGTAAATCGTCTGCGCGTGCGCTGCCAGCTTGCGATTGGCTGGCGTGGCCTCCAGCGGTGGACGGCGGCGCTCAAAAATGATGGTCACTTTGGCCTCTGGCAACAGCTGCTTTTTGGCGCGTTCACGCACTGCGGCTTCGATGCGCTCGTAATCTGCCACCCGCAGGACCCGCACATCGGCCTGAGCGGTGGCGTAAGCCGGAATCACGTTGCGGTTGGTGCCCGACTGCGCCACCGTCCAGTTCAGCTTGAGGCCCACCTGCGGCTCCGACAGATCGCGCATCTGCATGATCTGATGCGACAACTCGTACAGGGCATTCACGCCGCGCTCAGGCGCACCGCCAGCGTGCGAAGCCCGGCCTTCAACGTTGAGATACACCGAACCAATACCGCTGGTCGCCAGCGAGAGTTTGTCTTCATTGTGGCGGGTGGCCTCAAACGAAAGCACCGCATCGTGCTGAGCACCGGCATCTGCCAGCGCAGCCCGAGAACCTGGCGAGCTGATCTCTTCGTCGCTGTTGATGAGGACAGTCAAGGTGCCGTATTCATTGAACTTGAGTTCTTTCAACATCGCCAGCAAATGCACGATCATGGCCACGCCCTGCTTGTCGTCAGCGATGCCTAGGCCGTAGGCACGATCACCCTCAATTCGGAAAGGCTGCTTAGCCAGCATGCCCTTCAAATACACGGTGTCCATGTGCGCGATGAGCAAGATACGTTTGCTGCCGGTTCCCTTGAATACCGCACGGGTCATGCGGCCAATT
>JANMDE010000172.1:0-7345 GCA_031376105.1 Variovorax sp.
AGTTGACCCGTGTTGTTCAACTGCTGCGTGGCTTTTTGCATGCGCAGAGAAAAATGGGCTTTCTGCAACTCCTTGACTTCCGTCACGAGGCCGGCTGCGTCTTTGGCGCGCAATTCTTTGCGGTGTTCGTTGGCTTTCATGTGTTGCTCCTTATTGGCCAAGCATGCGAGCCACGAATGTGGTGCGCAGAGGCAACTTGGCTGCAGCCAATGTGAAAGCTTCGCGAGCGAGTGCTTCTGGCACGCCGTTGATCTCATAGAGTACCTTGCCAGGGCGAATTTCCGCGACGTAGTACTCTGGATTGCCTTTACCGTTACCCATTCGAACTTCGGCTGGCTTGGTAGAGATGGGCTTATCCGGAAACATGCGAATCCAAATACGACCGCCACGTTTGACGTGACGCGAAATGGCGCGGCGTGCGGCCTCGATTTGGCGAGCCGTCAGACGGCCACGCTCAATGGATTTGAGACCGAAGTCTCCAAAGGCCACCGATGTGCCGCGAGGCGACACGCCGGTGTTACGGCCTTTTTGCTCTTTTCGGTATTTGCGACGAGCGGGTTGTAGCATTTTTTATTCTCCAAAATTAGGCTTGGCCACCGTCTGTGGAGACAGGCGCGGTCACTTTGCGAACGCGCTTAACGGTGGTTTTCACATCGGCTGCGCCTCCAGCATCAGCTGGTTTGTCGCTGCCATCAGCAGGGGCGGCATTGCTGCCTGCGGGACGACGTGCGCCACGGTTAGCTGGGCGAGGATCGCCACGGCCACCACGGTCATCACGGCGAGGGCCGCGCGGTTTGCGCTCGTCATCTGAGCGAGGCTCTTGAACAGCAGGAAGGTCATTGCGGCCCAAGGTATCACCTTTGTAAACCCAGACCTTCACACCGATCACACCATACGTGGTTTTGGCTTCGGACGTACCGTAATCAATGTCAGCACGCAAAGTGTGGAGCGGCACGCGGCCTTCGCGGTACCACTCGCAACGCGCAATTTCAATACCGTTTAAACGGCCTGAAGACATGATCTTGATGCCCAGAGCACCCATACGCATGGCGTTTTGCATGGCACGCTTCATCGCGCGGCGGAACATGATGCGCTTTTCCAGCTGTTGCGTGATCGAATCAGCAATCAATTTGGCATCGATCTCAGGCTTGCGCACTTCTTCGATGTTCACAGCGACAGGCACGCCCAGCTTGGCAGAGAGTTCTTTCTTCAAGTTCTCAATGTCTTCGCCTTTTTTACCGATCACCACGCCTGGACGGGCGGAGAAAATTGTGATTCGGGCGTTTTTAGCAGGGCGCTCGATCAAGACGCGCGACACTGCCGCGTTCTTGAGTTTTGCCTTGAGATACTCGCGTACCTTGATGTCTTCTGCCAGCATGCCAGCAAAATCAGTGTTGCTTGCGTACCAACGGCTGGCCCAGTTGCGGCTCACCGAAAGGCGGAAACCGGTTGGGTGGATTTTTTGTCCCATGTGTTTGCGTCCTTCGGTTTAGTTGCCAACAACCACATAAATGTGGCAGGTGGGTTTCACAATGCGATTGCCACGGCCTTTGGCATTGGCCGTGAAGCGCTTGAGCACAGTGCCTTGCTCGATGTGAATGGTTTTCACCTTCAACTCATCGATATCAGCACCGTCGTTGTGCTCAGCATTGGCAATCGCCGATTCGAGCACTTTTTTCACGATGCCAGCGGCTTTTTTGCGCGCAAACGTCAGGGTGTTTAAGGCGCGATCCACGGGCATACCGCGAATCATGTCCGCCACCAGACGACCTTTGTCGGCAGAGAGGCGAACGCCACGTAAAGTTGCTTTGGTTTCCATGTTCAGATTCCTTTACTTCTTCACGACTTTTTTGTCAGCCGGGTGGCCTTTGAATGTGCGGGTGAGCGCAAATTCGCCGAGCTTATGGCCGACCATTTGGTCAGTCACATACACCGGAATGTGTTGCTTGCCGTTGTGAACGCCAATCGTGAGGCCGCTGAATTCTGGAAGAATCATCGAGCGGCGCGACCAGGTCTTGACGGGCTTTTTATCTTTGATGGCAATCGCCTTCTCTAATTTGGCCATCAGATGATGGTCAAAGAAGGGGCCTTTTTTGAGGGAACGTGTCATTTCAATTTATCCCTTACTTCTTGCGACGCGAGACGATCATGACTTGCGTGCGCTTGTTGTTACGGGTGCGATAGCCCTTGGTCAAATTGCCCCATGGATCGCGTGGCTCACCACCGGTACCGGTGCGACCTTCGCCGCCGCCGTGAGGGTGATCAACAGGGTTCATGGCGACGCCGCGCACGGTTGGGCGGATACCCATCCAACGCTTGACACCGGCTTTGCCGATGACGCGCAGGTTGTGCTCACCGTTTGCTACTTCACCGATGGTGGCGCGGCATTCGATATGGATCTTGCGAACTTCACCGGAGCGCATACGCACCTGAGCGTAAGTGCCTTCGCGAGCGAGCAAGGTGGCTGATGTGCCGGCGGAACGCACGATTTGTGCGCCTTTGCCGGGCTGCAGCTCGATGCAGTGAATCGTGGAGCCAACGGGGATGTTGCGAATCGGCAAGGTGTTGCCTGCACGGATCGGTGCTTCTGCACCGTTCATGAGGCTAGTACCTGGCTCTACTCCGCGCGGGGCAATGATGTAGGCGCGCTCGCCGTCGGCGTAGCACACCAGAGCGATGTGCGCCGTGCGGTTGGGATCGTATTCAATGCGCTCAACTTTGGCTGCAATGCCATCTTTGTTGCGCTTGAAATCGACTACACGATAGTGATGCTTGTGACCACCGCCCTTATGGCGAACCGTGATATGACCGTTGTTGTTGCGGCCAGATTTCTGGAATTGCGGCTCGAGCAGGGGAGCGTAGGGCTCGCCTTTGTGCAGGTGCTCGCGTGTGACCTTGACCACAGCACGTTGGCCGGGGCTGGTCGGTTTCATCTTGATGACTGCCATGATTAAGCGGCCTCCCCAGACAGATTGAGCTCTTGACCTGGCACGAGCGTTACATAGGCTTTTCGCAGGTTGTCACGACGACCCACGGATTTGCCAAAACGCTTGGTTTTGCCTTTGGTGTTGAGCACAGACACACCCTTGACCTGGACTTTGAACATCAGTTCAACAGCGGCCTTGATCTCGGGCTTGGTGGCATTTTGCAGGACTTTGAACACGACAGCGTTGGTTTTATCGGCAACCATGGTGGCTTTTTCAGACACGATGGGGGCGATCAACACCTGCATCAAACGACCTTCGTCAAATTTCAGGGTGCTCATGCGAACATCTCCTTGAGTTTCTCGATTGCAGCTTTGGTGACGAGCACTTTTTTGTAATGCACGAGCGAGAGTGGATCCGCATAGCGAGGCTCAACGATCAACACATTCGGTAAATTGCGCGAAGCGAGATAAAGGTTATCGTCCACTACGTCGGCAATCACGAGCACGTTACCGGTGAGGTTCATGCTTTTAAGCTTGGCGGCGAGGAGTTTGGTTTTAGGGGATTCGACCGTGATCGAATCGACCACCGACAAGCGACCTTCGCGAACCAACTGGGAATAAATGCTGGCCATACCGGCGCGATACATTTTCTTGTTGATTTTCTGCGTGAAGTTTTCTTCAGGCATGTTCGGGAAGATGCGACCGCCTCCGCGCCACAGCGGGGAAGATGTCATACCAGCGCGGGCGCGGCCTGTGCCTTTTTGCTTGAACGGCTTCTTGGTGGAGTGCTTGACTTGCTCGCGGTCTTTTTGAGCGCGAGTGCCTTGACGGGCGTTGGCTTGATACGCAACGACGATCTGATGAATCAGGGCTTCGTTGTATTCACGACCAAACACGGTCTCGGGCACATCAAACTGCGAAGCAGCCTGGCCTTGATCGTTCAGGAGATCCAACTTCATTATTTGGCTCCTTTAACGTTGGGAACAGGGCGAGTCTTAACGGCAGGGCTCACAGTGAGGAAGCCGCCTTTAGCACCAGGCACAGCACCCTTGATCAGCAGCAATTGACGGGCTTCGTCAATGCGGATCACATCGAGGTTTTGCACGGTTTTAGTGACATCGCCGAGGTGACCCGACATGCGCTTACCAGGGAACACGCGGCCTGGATCTTGCGCCATGCCGATCGAACCAGGGACATTGTGCGAACGGCTGTTACCGTGCGATGCCCGCTGCGAGCGCATGTTGTGACGCTTGATCGTGCCAGTGAAGCCTTTACCGATGGAGGTGCCTTGCACATCCACCTGTTGGCCGACTGCAAACACAGCCTGGGCAGCGATCACTGAACCAGCTGCGTGAGCAGCGGCGACATCAGTGGCGACGCGGAATTCTTGGATGATTTCACCGGCTTGCACACCTGCTTTTGCAAGGTGGCCAGCGATGGGCTTGGTCACGCGGGACGCGCGACGTTGACCGAATGTGACCTGCAAGGCCACATAGCCATCGTTCTCTGCGGATTTGACCTGGCTCACACGGTTGTTAGACACATCGACCACCGTAACTGGGATGGAATCCCCGTCATCGGTGAAAACGCGCATCATGCCGACCTTGCGACCCAGCAAACCCAAACGGTTGCTGCTGCTCATTGTTTTCTCCGTAACTTTCACCGCTGCCACTTCAATTGGCGACTAGCGGCCAAACTAACTTTTTATTGCTAGCTCAGCGACGTGAAAGACTGTTAAAAATCTCTACGCGGAAATGCGCAGAGCCTTTGATTATAGCCCGAATTTACTTGATCCACAAGCGGACAGCATCCCAGGTGCGTCCAAACCAGCCCGCCTGCTCCACAGACTCCAAAGCAAACAACGGTTGCTCGGCATAGGGTTGGTCGCTCAGGGTGATCTTTAAACTACCAATCTGCTGGCCTTTGGACAAGGGCGCGAGCAACGGATCTGGCCGGGAAATCTGAGTTTTGATCTTACTGGCAGTACCTGCAGGCACTGCCACAATGTAAGCAGTCACTGCGTTTCCAAGCTTGACCTGAGGCTCTTTGCCTTTCCAAACCGGAGCGCCGACCACCGCTTGGTTAGCATCAAACAACTTGACAGCGTCAAACGCGGTGTAGCCCCAATTAAGTAGTTTCTGACTCTCATTCGCGCGAGCGTTTTCGTTGGCCGCACCCAAAATGACGGAGAGCAAACGGCGCTGTCCGATACCGGCAAAGTCGCGTCTGGCGGTGGCAATCAGGCAGTAGCCTGCTGCATCGGTGTGGCCGGTTTTCAGGCCATCGACACTGGGGTCGCGGAAAAGCAACAGATTGCGATTTGTGTCGTTGGCCGCTGGGCTGCCTTCCATGCGGAATTTCTTGATCGCGTAAATTGGCGTGTATTCAGGGAACTCGCGCATCAAACGGGTAGATAGCAGCGCGAGGTCGCGTGCACTGGTGGTGTGGCCGGGCTCGGTCAGGCCTTCGGGATTTTTATAGGCGGTTTTGCTCATGCCCAGCGCCTTGGCTTGGTCGTTCATGAGTTGAACAAAGCGCTCGACGCTGCCTGCCACGCCCTCGGCGAGCGCCACCGTGGCATCGTTGCCCGACTGCACGATCATCCCTTTGAGCAGATCTTCCACCTTCACGCGCATGCGCGGCTCGATAAACATGCGGCTGCCGGGCATTTTCCAAGCCCGCTCGCTCACGCCAAAGGTTTGATCGAGCGCGATTTTCTTGGCGCGCAACGCATCAAACACGATGTAAGCCGTCATGAGCTTGGTCAGGCTGGCGGGCTCCACGGGCATGTCCGCATCTTTTTCAACCAAAATCTGGTTGGCCGTGATGTCCAGCAACAGGTAGGCGCGAGCGGCCACCTCGGGGCCTTGCAGGCCGGGAGCTTGCGCCCAGACGGGGCTGGACAAGGCCATTAACAAAGCAGTTAACAATGAAAAGGTGGCGCTAGCCCTTATAAAACCTACGGAGTGTGCTATCAAATTCATACTCTGATTGTAACTGAAGGCGCTACCGCATCTAGGTGATCACGCCGGTATATTCCTACGAAAGCAGATGTCGCGCCACCAAACCGCGCAAGAGTGGTAACTGTCCGTGAAAAAAATGACCGCCGCCGGGTACCACTGTCACGGGAATCACCTGCGGGCGCGCCCAATCCATCACGCTGGCCAGCGGCACGGTGTCGTCTTGCTCGCCATGAATGACGATCAGTTTCTCATGCAGTTCGGGCGAGATGGCGCTCACCGCGAAACGCGATGCTGCCGTACCCACCATCACGATTTTTTGCAAATCGTGGCTTTGCGCGGCTTCAGCCATCACCATCGATGCCACAAACGAGCCAAAAGAAAAGCCTGCGATGGCCAAGGCCGAACCAGCCGGCGCGAGCTGTTTGATCAAGCCGCGCAGGTCATCAGCCTCACCTCGCCCTTCGTCGTAGATGCCTTCCGAGCGCCCAATGCCACGAAAGTTAAAGCGCAGCGCCGTCCAGCCAGTTTGTACGAACGCGCGCGCCAGCGTCCGCACCACTTTGTTGTCCATCGTGCCGCCAAAGAGCGGATGCGGATGGCAAATGATGGCCATGCCTTTTGAAGTACCCTCTGGTAAATCTCGCAGGGCTTCAATCTGCCCCGCAGCGCCCGAGAGTATCAGGCGCTCTGTGCTGGTATTCATGGCTTCACTTACCGACTTGCGCCGGCACCAGCAAGCGTTCCACGATTTGGCCATTTTTCAGGTGCGAATCGACGATCTCGTCAATGTCATGCTCATCCAAATAGGTGTACCAAACCGCGTCGGGATACACCACACAGACGGGCCCCGCCGCGCAGCGATCCAAACAGCCTGCACCATTGACGCGAACCTTGCCCGGGCCGGACAGGCCCGCCGCCTTCACGGCTTGCTTGCAATGCTTTTGTGCGCCCTTGGCGTTGTGGTTGGCACAGCTGCCCTCGCCCTCATCGCGTTGGTTGGTGCAAAAGAAGATGTGGCGCTGAAAATAGGGAGTGGGCTGTGAAGACATACCCTGATTTTATCGGCGCTGCGTAGGATCACGCCCACTCAAGGCCATCAAAGCCATCACCAACGCCGCATACGGCCAAAACCAGCCCAACCACTGCGCCAACCCGTGAAAGCGAATGAAGCTGCCTTGCTCCCAGCTTTGCAGAGTTTGCGCGAAATAGGGTGTGGCAGGCGCGGAATTGACCAAACTGAGCTGCCAAACCAGCGCCGCCACCAAGAGCCCAAGACACAGTTTGCGCGGCAATGCAATGCACAGCAGCGCCGCCAACCCACCCAGCCCCAGCCCCACTTGCGAAGCCAAGCTGAGCCAGCCCCAAGCATGCTCTGGGCTATAACTCAAAGCAGCCGACAAGCTGCTCGCGCCCAGTGCCACCAGCGTACCGCCCATCCAAAGCAAAGCGCGTCGAT
>JANMDE010000423.1:0-7601 GCA_031376105.1 Variovorax sp.
GGCCACAAAAAAGGCCACATCCTCGGGCATGCTTGAGCCTTCGCTGATGGCTTTGTTGATCAAAATCGCCACGCGCATTTCCAGCTCAGGCGGCTCAATGGCCACTGAAAGGCCCGAATCAAAGCGCGAAACCAGTCGCTCATGCATATCAACCAATCCCTTGGGATAGGTGTCGCTGGTCATCACAATATGACTCTTTTTGGCCAAAAGCGCCTCAAAGGCGTTGAAGAATTCTTCTTGGGTGCGGTCTTTGTTAGCAAAGAACTGCACATCGTCGATCAGCAGCAAGTCTAGCTGGTGATAACGCGCCTTAAATTCGTCAAAGGTCTTACGCTGGTAAGCCCGAACCACGTCAGAGACGAACTGCTCGGCATGGGTATAAAGCACCTTGGCCCCGGGTTTGGCGGCGAGCAATTGGTTACCCACAGCATGCAGCAAATGGGTTTTCCCAAGGCCCACACCCCCATAAATGAACAGGGGGTTATACAAAGCGCCCATGTTGTTTGATACATGCAACGCTGCTGCGCGGGCCATGCGATTGGCCGAGCCTTCGACCAAAGTCTCAAAGCTGAGCGCGGTATTGATGCGAGATTTGAACCCGTCCCGGCTTTCGTCCTCGGTCAATAAAGGCGGGATTTGCCCCGCCAAATCCCCCGAGCTGGTGGTGTGGGCAAGATGCGTTGCAGCGGCAAATCCGGCGCCAGAAGAGCTTGAGGAGACTGGCCTAGCTTGCGATTCGCGCGGAGTCAGCGCTAACTCAAGTACGATGCCCTGGCCTGTCGCTTGGCGGCAAATGCGCTCAGCAGTGGCGCTGATTTTGCCCGCATATTGGGCGCGCACCCAATCGAGCTTGAAGCGGTTGGCCACCATCACGGTGAGCTTAGACAAGTCTGCACTCACAAAGGCTTGCAATGGCTTGATCCAGGTGATGTATTGTTGCTCAGGCAATTCTTGCGCTAGGGCATTTAAGCAGCGCGGCCAAAGCTGAGATGCTTCCAGATCCATAGCAACTTCATCAAAGGCTATCAGCGCGGGCGGCATGTCTTGCGCCGCGCGGGGTGATACAACAGGGCGCCCCTCGGTCATGTCCATCTGGTAATGCTTTATAAAAATAATTGTGGATAAATCCAAACTTCAAGCCATAGATTGTAGGCAGAAAGGACAGTTATCCACAGACAAAGTTACAAAAATATACGCAAGCTAAATGCGGGAGTGGGCGCTCACAAAACGGCATCTCACCATTTGCCGTGCGGTGGGCAATATCAGGCCTGCCGCGCGCCGGCACGAGCTTGCGAAAAGGCTATCAATGTCTACGCCAAACCCTTATCAGCACAAGAAAACTGGGCGGCCTAGGCCTGGGAAGTGAGTTGAAATCTGCGATAATCAGAGGTTCCGCTTGGCGTAGCCTAGGCTGTAGCCTTGCAACCCAGTATTTTCCAAGTTTTCGCATTGCTCTGGATGACCGCATCATGAAACGCACTTATCAACCCTCCAAAACCCGCCGCGCTCGCACCCATGGCTTTCTCGTGCGCATGAAAACCAAAGGTGGCCGCGCTGTGATCAACGCACGTCGCGCCAAAGGCCGCAAGCGCTTGGCTGTCTAATCCAGACCGCCTGGCGCTTGGCAGCTCGACCCTTTTCTTGATGCCACCTTGCTGCCTCGCCTGAAAACCGCCGAGCAGTTTGCGGCCGCGCTCGACGCGAGCAAACATAAATCGGTGCCGGGCACCAGTGGCATCTGGCGCAGCGCACATTTCGTGCTGCACATGGCACCCTTGGCCGCGCTCACCACCTTGCCAGCTCTGAAGGTGTCTTGCGACACGAATCCAGAGGCAAAGGCCACGATTGGTGTGATTTGCCCCAAACGCTGGGCCAAGCGCGCCGTCACCCGCAACACCATCAAGCGACAGATCTACGCCGTGTCCAGCGAACTCGCCTTTCAGTTGCCTCCCTCTTGCCTTGTGGTGCGTTTGGCATCCGGCTTTGCGCGTGAGCAATTCAAAAGCGCCACCTCGCCCGCCTTGAAGGCTGTCGTTCGGCATGAGCTGATGGGCTTATTTGGTAAAGTGGCCCGGCCTCCAGCGCCGCTCGTCTCTCCTGCGGCAACCGTATGAACAATGATCTTATGCGCAGGCTGCGAGCCATTCCCCAGCAGCTGCTGATCGGTGTGGTGCAAGGCTACCGCTGGTTTCTAAGCCCGTGGCTGGGCAGTGCTTGCCGTTTTTCGCCCACCTGTTCGATTTACGCACTGGAAGCCTTGCAGCAGCATGGCGCGGGTCGGGGCAGCTATTTAGCTGCGCGTCGCATCGGACGTTGCCATCCGTGGTGTGCAGGCGGACATGATCCTGTGCCGCCAACGCACAGCTCTAGACAATCATCTTTGTTTTCTTCTCTCGTTTCTCCTGAAAAGACTTTCCCATGAACGATATCCGGCGCTCCATTCTTTGGGCGGTTTTTGCGTTTTCCCTCGTGATGCTCTGGGATGCTTGGCAGGTGCATAACGGCAAAACGGCCACTTTCTTCCCCAAGGCCAAGCCGGCCGTCACGGCTCCCGCCAATCCCGCCACCAGCTTGGCCACGCCAGCAGCAGGCGCATCGGCAGCTGCCGTGCCAGCAGTCAGCGCAGCCGCGCTACCCGCAGGAGCCGCGCAACCGACCCCCGCACAAGCGCCCGCCGCCCCAGCCGCACAAACTTGGGAAGTCACCACCGATGTTTTCAAACTCGTGTTTGCCAGCGAGGGCGGCAACATCATCCGCGCCGAGCTCTTGCAACACCGTGAGCTCGATGCGAAAAAAGACAAACTCGATCCGAATAAAAACATTGTTTTGCTAGACCGCAGCACCGGCCGCGCTTATGAAGCGCAATCCGGCCTGCTCGGCATGAATGGTCAGCCTGCCTTGCCCAGCCACTTGGCGGCCATGAGCTTTAGCGGCGACAAAGCCCTGAAAGACGGCCAAAATGAACTGATCTTGAAGTTTGAATCGCAAGATACGGGCGGCGTGAAATACGTCAAGACTTACACGCTCAAGCGCGGTGCCTATGACATGACCGTCAAGCATGACATCATCAACATCAGTGGCGCTCCCGTTTCCGCCCAGCTGTATATGCAGCTCGTGCGCGATGGCAACAAGCCCGCTGGCGAATCTGCTTTCTACAGCACCTTCACCGGCCCGGTGGTCTACACCGCCGAGAAGAAATACCAAAAAGCCGAGTTCACCGACATCGAGAAAAACAAAACCGATTTCCAGTTGCAAACCAAGGCCGGTTATGTGTCGATGGTGCAGCATTATTTTGGCAGCGCTTGGCTCATGCCCGATGGCATTCAGCGCGACAACTACATGAGCAAAGCCGGCGCCAATCTTTATTCCGTGGGCATGAAAGCGCCGATGCAAGCTGTTGCGCCCGGAGCCACACAAACCTTTGATACGCGCCTCTTCATTGGTCCGCAAGAAGAAAACAAACTCGAAGCACTCTACCCCGGCCTAGAGCTGATCAAAGATTACGGCTGGCTCACGATTTTGGCCAAACCGCTTTACTGGATCATGGACAAGCTCTACGCCTTCATTGGCAACTGGGGCTGGACCATCATGGCACTGGTGCTCTTACTCAAGATGGCGTTCTATTGGCTGAATGCCACCGCTTACCGATCTATGGCCAAAATGAAAGCCATCAACCCCAAGATCATGGCCATGCGCGAGCGCTTGAAAGACAAGCCGCAGGAAATGCAACAAGAAATGATGAAGATGTATCGCGAAGAAAAAGTCAACCCGATGGGCGGCTGCTTCCCGATCATGGTTCAAATCCCGGTCTTCATTGCGCTGTATTGGGTGTTGCTCAGCTCGGTGGAAGTGCGCGGCGCGCCTTGGATGGGCTGGATTACCGATTTGTCGGTACCTGACCCTTGGTTTATCCTGCCCGTGGTGATGGCTGCCACCACCATGTTGCAAACGGCGCTCAACCCCACGCCGCCCGACCCGATGCAAGCGAAGTTGATGTGGTACATGCCTTTGATCTTCTCGGTCATGTTCTTCTTCTTCCCGGCCGGTTTGGTGCTCTACTGGATCACCAACAACGTGCTGTCAATTGCCCAACAATGGATGATCAACAAAAGCATGGGCGTGCCCCCGCAGTTCAATCTGCCTTGGAAGAAAAAGACGGCGGACGTGACGAAGTAAAGACTTTTCAATACCGGACGCAAAGGTCGCAAAAGTTGCGCAAAAGACGCAAAAAAGACAAGAGAGAAAATTTGGTAAAACAAGCCTCCATACATGGCAAGTTTTCTACATAACCTCTTCTTTCTTTTTTGCGTCTTTTGCGCAACTTTCGCGCTTTTGCGACCGATATTTGCATTTGAAATGCTTCGCTAGCCAACCATGCTCCCAAGACACCAAGATCCTATCGTTGCTATTGCCACCGCTCCTGGGCGCGGGGCGGTGGGCATTGTGCGGGTGTCGGGCAAGCAGCTCCTGCCGCTACTTACTCCTCTTTTAGGAGCAAACAATGTAGCAAATATAAGGGCGAGAGACGCAAAATACACTTCATTTCTTGCGCGAGATGGCCAATCGATCGACCAAGGCCTGTTGCTCTATTTCCCCGCGCCACATTCCTTTACCGGCGAAGACGTGATTGAGCTGCAAGCGCATGGCGGGCCGGTGGTGTTGCAGCTGCTCGTCTCGCGTGTGCTTGAAGCAGCCAAGAGCTTGGGCGGCTTGAGCAGTATGCGCATTGCGCAGCCAGGCGAGTTTACCGAGCGGGCATTTTTGAATGACAAGTTGGATTTAGCGCAGGCTGAAGCGGTGGCTGATTTGATCGATGCGAGCACCGAAGCGGCTGCACGCGGCGCGGCGCGCTCCTTGTCTGGCGCGTTTTCCAAAGAAGTGCATGGGCTGCGCGATGCGCTGATTCATTTGCGCATGTTGGTGGAAGCCACGCTGGATTTCCCAGAAGAAGAAATCGAGCATTTGAGCCAGCACAAAGCCCGTGACCAGCTCACGCGCCTGCAGCATCAAGTGCAAGCTTTCCAAGCCAAAGCCAAGCAGGGCGCGCTTTTGCGCGAAGGCATCAAGGTCGTCATTGCCGGGCAGCCCAATGCGGGTAAAAGCAGCCTGCTCAATGCCCTGGCGGGCGCAGAGTTGGCCATCGTCACGCCGATCGCGGGCACCACGCGCGACAAAGTGCAGGAAATCATTCAAATCGAAGGTGTGCCGATCCATATCATTGACACCGCGGGTCTGCGCGAAAGCCAAGATGTGGTCGAGCGCATTGGCATTGAGCGAGCGTGGGAAGAAATCGCCAGGGCCGATGCCGTGATCCATCTGCACGATTTGGCGGCAGAGCAATCGGCTGAGCAAGATATTGCTATTAAATCTATAGCTGCCCGCGCAGCTTTGATAGCGGCAATACGGCAAAAACTGCCTCAAAACACGCCCATCATTGACGTTTGGAACAAAGTAGATTTAACCACCGCCGTCGCGCCCAGCGAAGGCCTGTTGATCAGTGCCAAAACGGGTCTAGGCGTTGATGCATTGCGCAAAAAACTGCTCGAAGTGGCGGGCTGGCAGGCCGCCAGCGGAGAGGGCAGCTATATCGCTCGCGAACGACACGTGCAGGCGATTGCCTGTGTGCAATCGCACCTCGAGGAAGCCAGCCAACACCTCGAAGCCAGTTTGGCTCACAACGCGGGCGGCTTGGATTTGATGGCCGAAGAGCTACGCTTGGCGCAAAACGCCTTGAATGGCATCACGGGCAGCTTTTCGTCGGATGATTTATTGGGCGAGATTTTTTCCAAATTCTGCATTGGAAAATAACATCGCGCACCACTCTGCACTATTTCGGAACCGGTGAACCCAAACCATGCGCTGCAAACAGCTTTTGTGCTGCAGCGCTCTGCAAATACATATAAAACTGCATCGCCGCCGGGCTTGCGCCGCGCCGCAAAGCCATGCGCTGAATGATGGGCGGATGCAAGCGGCTGTTGACGCGAACGTAGCGCAGCTGTGATGACAGTTCGCTGGCTTGCGCCAAAGACAGCGCCACCAAGCCCGCTTGAGCCGCTCCACTGCTGACAAATTGCGTGGCCTGGTTCACGTTTTCTCCGAGCACGAGCTGGGCCTGAACGCGATCCCAAAGCAGCGCAGACTGCAATGCGGCGCGTGCTGCGCGGCCATAGGGGGCGTGCGCTGGATTGGCCATGGCCAATTTGCCGCCGCGCAAGCTGCTGAGCAGCCCTTTCAAATCAGGGTCCAGCGCCGCCTGTGCCGATGCGCTCACCACCCAAGCCAGCTGCCCCGTGGCATACACCACGCCCGCATCTTGCGCCCAACCCGACTGCGCTAAGCGCATCACCAAGCTCTCGTCCGCAGAAAGAAAAAGATCCATCGGCAAGCCCTGTTCGATTTGCCTTGCCAGGTTGCCTGATGAGCCGTAGGTGATGGCGATGGGCTGCCCGGTGTCGCGCTCAAAATCCGCGCTAAGCCGAGACAAAACAAATGTCAAATCACTGGCTGCCGCGACCTGGATTGGCACAGATCGGGTTTGAGCCCAAGACGAACTCAAGCCAAAGCCCTGCGCAGCGCAAACCAAACCGCCAAAGCAAAGCCAACAAGCGCGCCGGGTGTGCTTGACGCGCATAAAGTCATGCGTCGATTGCATAGTTTTCGTGGTAACTGCCAGGTAACTGACGGGGTGGGTTTCTAAAATACCAGTTTGCAAAAGCTTTTTCGTGAGTGCGTAGCTAGTTTTGAGATTGTGAACGATCTCGCTTGCGTCCTGACGAAAACAGATTTTTAACTTCAAGGACATCCGATGAACGCACCCATGATGCAGGGTCTCGAATTAGGGACACCGAGCTATGTAAAAAATGCCAAGCTGATTGCTTGGGTGGCCGACATGGTCGCGCTGTGCAAGCCGGCATCGATTCATTGGTGTGATGGCAGCCAAGCTGAATACGACGCGCTGTGTCAGCAGCTCGTCGATGCCGGTACCTTCAAAAGACTCAACCCCGCCAAGCGCGAGAACTCCTTCCTGGCCTGGAGCGATCCCAGTGACGTGGCCCGCGTGGAAGACCGCACCTACATCTGCTCCGAGAAAAAAGAAGATGCCGGCCCCACCAACAACTGGGCTACGCCTGCTGAGATGCGCGCCACATTGAATCCACTGTTTGACGGCTGTATGCGCGGCCGCACGATGTATGTCGTACCGTTTTCTATGGGCCCATTGGGCAGCGACATTGCCCATGTTGGCGTGGAGCTGTCTGACAGCCCGTATGTGGCCGTCAACATGCGCATCATGACGCGCATGGGCAAAGCGGTGTATGACGTGATTGGCGTGAGTGGCGACTTTGTGCCTTGTGTTCATACGGTGGGCGCGCCTTTGAAAATGGGCGAGAAAGACGTGAGCTGGCCGAATAACAAAACCAAATACATCGTCCACTACCCGGAGACACGTGAGATCTGGAGCTATGGCTCAGGCTACGGCGGCAATGCTTTGCTGGGTAAAAAATGCTTCGCGCTGCGAATTGCGTCGACGATGGGTAAAGAAGAGGGTTGGCTGGCTGAGCACATGCTGATTTTGGGCGTAAGTAATCCTCAAGGCAAAAAAT
>JANMDE010000208.1:0-2092 GCA_031376105.1 Variovorax sp.
GCGTTATCCGCGTGGCGCGGGCACAGGCAAGCTGCCTTCAAAAGAGCTCACAGGTTTGCCGTTCGGCAAAGCAGAGCTCGCGCGTCAAGGCAAAAAACTCGCCATTTTGAGCTTTGGAACGATGCTGGCACCCGCTTTGAAAGTGGCTGAAAAACTGGACTGCACCGTCGTTAATATGCGTTGGGCTAAGCCGATTGATACGGCCATGTTGGAAGCGATAGCCAACAGCCACGAACACCTCGTCACCTTGGAAGAAGGTTGCTTGATGGGCGGCGCAGGCTCTGCTGTGCTGGAAGCTTTGCAGCAATTGCGCATCAACAAACCTGTACTCAATCTTGGCCTGCCTGATGTGTTTATCGAGCATGGCGACCCAGCCAAACTCCTGGCTATGCAGGGCTTGGATGCTATGGGCATTGAAGCCAGTGTCCGCGCTCGGTTTGCTTGATTTTGACGCTTGTTTCCCTCAAGCTTGACGGCAAACTGACAGAAGCCTGAAGTCAGCCATTTCTAGGGTCTTTCTCAAGGGAAAACCCCCGAGTCTGCATAGAGTGCGCTCCCTACAATTCGAGTTGACTTAAACAGTCCTTGATCGCGTTGCTTGATGGCAATGTGTGAGAGATGTTCAACTTGACTGACCGCTTAAAACAAGCGTGAAGTCTATAAGGAGATTTCCTAAATGGATCGTCGCGTAGCCCTTAAAAACGCCGGTATTGCCGGTGTTCTCGCTGCTGGTGTTGCACCCGCAGTCCACGCTCAGGAAGCCATTCGTTGGCGCCTGGCTTCCAGCTTCCCCAAGGCTCTCGACACCATCTACGGTGCAGCTGAGACCTTCGCCAAGAAAGTGGGCGAGATGTCTGGCGGCAAATTCCAGATTTCTGTGCACCCCGCTGGTGAACTCATGCCCGCTATCGCTGGCATGGTGGACAACATCCAAAAAGGCACGACCGAGATGGTGCACACCGCGCCATACTATTTCTTTGGTGTGAACGATTGCTTTGCGTTGGGCTGCGCGATTCCTTTCGGCTTGAACAGTCGTCAGATGACCGCTTGGATGTATCAAGCCAACGGCCTGAAACTGATGCGCGAGTTCTATGGCAACTACAACGTGATCAACTTCCCTATGGGTAACACCGGTGCTCAAATGGGCGGCTGGTATCGCAAAGAGATCAAGACCTTGGCTGACATGAAGGGCTTGAAATTCCGCGCCGGCGGCTTCGCAGGCAAAGTGCTCTCCCGCATGGGCGTGGTGCCACAAAACATTCCTGGCGGCGAGATTTATCAAGCTCTGGAAAAAGGCACGATTGATGCAGCTGAGTGGGTTGGTCCTTACGATGACCAAAAACTGGGCTTCAACAAAGTCGCCCCGTTCTACCACTATCCAGGCTGGTGGGAAGGCGGTCCACAGCTCGATGCTTTCGTTAACAAGACCGCTTATGACAAGCTGTCGCCAGAAAACAAAGCCATCATTGAGTCTGCTGCTGCATACGCTCATACCGACATGCAAGCCAAATACGATGCCAAGAATCCACAAGCCCTCAAAGAGCTGGTGGCTGCCAAGGTCAAAGTTGTGCCGTTCCCGAAAGCTGTGATGGACGAAGCGTTCAAGCAATCGATGGGTCTGTATGCCGAGCTGAGCGAATCCAATCCTGCTTGGAAGAAGATCTACTCTGACTACGCCAACTTCCGCCGCGACCAAAACCTGTGGTTCCGCTTCACGGAAATGCGTTTCGACCAGTTCATGCAATCGCAGAAACTGTGATTCTCGGCCTTCCGGCCGTGTATCAAATCAACCGCTCCTTCGGGGGCGGTTTTTTTATGCCTGTTTGATGTGTTTTGAGGCTTTAGGCTACGCATTTATTGGGGAGGGTGCTATTGATTTGGTAGTTCACGGCCGTTTCTGTTTGCATGGAGCGGCCCCGAGTAAGGCTCTGAGCAGGGGTATGCCACTTTGCTCGTGTCCTCCTGCGGGCTTCGCCCGCATTCCCCCTTTACCTCGCCAAGCGACATACCCCTGCTCAGCGCCTTACTCGCAACCTATTGGCTACCGTGAAAATCCTTGCTCGCCCACGGTCGCTACGAGCTGCCCGCTCCG
>JANMDE010000244.1:0-3262 GCA_031376105.1 Variovorax sp.
CTTCGCACGCAAGTGGGCGTGGAGGAAATTGCCGAAGAGGTGGCGCGAACTACCGGCATTCCGGTCAGTAAAATCATGCAGTGTGAGCGCGACAATCTCTTACAAATGGAAAGCCGTTTGCATGAGCGGGTGGTGGGACAAGAAGAAGCCATCACCGCCGTGGCAAATGCGATTCGCCGCGCGCGAGCAGGCCTTTCTGATCCACAAAAACCCACAGGCAGCTTCCTCTTTCTAGGGCCCACAGGTGTAGGTAAAACAGAGCTGTGCAAAGCCTTGGCGGGCTTCATGTTTGACTCGGAGGAGCATCTGATTCGCATTGACATGAGCGAATTCATGGAAAAGCATTCCGTTAGCCGCCTGATCGGCGCGCCGCCCGGCTATGTGGGCTATGA
This sequence comes from Variovorax sp., assembly GCA_031376105.1. GTDB lineage: Bacteria > Pseudomonadota > Gammaproteobacteria > Burkholderiales > Burkholderiaceae_C > JANMDU01. Next base: position 393 of record JANMDE010000244.1, read on the forward strand.
CGAAGGCGGCTATCTCACGGAGGCCGTGCGCCGCAAACCGTATAGCGTGATACTGCTGGATGAGGTAGAAAAAGCGCATCCTGATGTGTTCAACGTGCTGCTGCAGGTGTTGGACGATGGCCGCTTGACCGATGGCCAAGGCCGCACCGTGGATTTTAAAAATACTGTGATCGTGATGACGAGCAACATCGGTTCGCCGATCATTCAAGCGATGGTGGGCAAGCCACATGAAGAAGTCAAAGAAGCGGTGTGGGATGAGCTCAAAAAGCATTTTCGCCCTGAGTTTTTAAACCGAATTGACGAAACCGTCGTCTTCCACAGCTTGGATGCGAAGCATATTGAAGGCATCGCCAAAATCCAGCTCGCCACGCTCGTCAAGCGCATGGCGAAGATGGAGCTGGTGTTAGAGGTGTCGCCCGCTGCTCTGGCTGAGCTGGCCAAGGTGGGCTTCGATCCCGTTTTCGGCGCGCGCCCCCTCAAACGCGCGATCCAGCAACGCATCGAAAATCCGCTGTCTACGCTGATTCTCCAAGGCAAATTCCCACCCAAGAGCGTGATCCCGGTCGATGTCGACCCGATTCATGCGCCGGGGGTGTTTAAGTTTGAGCGAGCGGTGGCGTGACTGCACATATCTGATCTGCCATACTTGCTTCATGAGAACCGTCGGCACACCCAAACACAGCGCCATTCCTAGCCCGCAAGAGGCTTGGGAGCGCGGCCGCTTGCTCGATGCGATGCTTCCCTCCATGGGCAACCAGCGCCCCAAAGGTGTGTGGCGGCTCAGCCACGAAGCGGCCAACAAAATGGACGATGAGCTGATGCTGCGAACGGCGCAGCGCTTCATCCAAATGCAGACCAAGCCCCGTGTCTAAGCTTGATGATGATTTGCTCCAACTGCTTAGGCGATTTGCGCAAGAGCAGGTGGAATATGTCTTGGTTGGCGGCCATGCGGTGCGGCTCAATGGCTATGTGCGCGGCACGGAAGATATTGATATCTTGCTGCCTTCCTCGCTAGAGAATGGACGAAAAGTGATTCGTGCTTTGGACTATTTGCCCTCAAGTGCTGAGCTAGATCCCGCTTGGTTTGAAGTTGATTCGCAAGCGCCCGACAACATTCGCGTCTGGGACGCGGTGGTGATTGATTTGCTCTTTGCTGCTAACGGTGAAAACTACCAAAGCCTGCAATCGCATATTCGCCAAGTTGATGTGCAAGGAACGCCTGTTCGCGTGCTGGATATTGAAGGCTTGCTCAAAACCAAGACTGACTATCGCGAGAAAGATATTGTGGACAAAGTTGTTCTTAAGCGTATTGCGCAAGGGCTGTCACCCGAATGAAATTTTTACTGCGTTTATTCTTGATCGTCGCGAGCTTGATTTTTGCTTTCAGCCTGCTGATTCTGATGATCGTGCTGCTGGCTCTGTGGGGTTTGCGTGCGCTGTGGTGCAAGTTGACGGGCCAATCTGTCAACCCGTTTGTGATGCGCGTGAACCCACGAACGGGGTTTGATCATGTGTTTCGGCAAGCAGGTCGCCATGCGCAAGCCCCAGACAAACCGCCTCGCCGCGTGATTGAGGATGTGACCGACGTTGAGCCTAAGCGCTAATTGCTGATGAATGCCAATCGACGAAGTTAAGCACAGGTCAATCTAGCTGGTGCGCCTCTAGCGGCATAGATTCAGAGCTCGGGCTCGGCAGCTTGCACGAAGCCAGCTTCAGGCATAAGATACCTAAATCATCGCCTGTTGGAGCCGATATGCCGCAATTGATCACGACTGTTGACGGTGTTGAAATTCACCGCACCTACCTCACCCGAGAGCGCACCACGCTGGGACGCAAGCCGCACAACCATATTGTGCTCACCGATCTTGCTGTGAGCGGGGAGCATTGCGCTTTTGAGCTGTCGGGCCTTTCTGATGTGGTGCTGATGGATTTAGGCAGCACCAATGGCACGTATCTGAATGGCGCCATGCTTCGTATGCAGCTGCTGCAAGAAGGCGATGTCATCACGATTGGAAAATTCAAAATCCAATTCTTCCGCGCCAATGAACTGATGGACGAATGCAAAACCGTCTCCATGCCGCTTTACGATGGGCATTCGCCAGCCTCAACGGGCGCGATGCAAGCCAGCTTGAAGGTGCTCTCGGGCTCATCTGCTGGGTTAGAGCTTCCCGTCTCAAAAGCTGTGTCCACCTTCGGCCAACCGGGCGTGGCACTGGTGGCGATTGCACACCGCAGGCAAGGCTATTACATTTCTTGCATGGAAGCCACGCAAACGCCTAAGCTCAACGGCATGGTCATCAATGATGAGCCGGTTTTGTTGACGGACCATGATGTGATCGAGCTAGCAGGCAGCGCTTTGGAGTTTTTACTCAAGAAGTAAATGCTATTCATTTGATAGCTTTCAGCGCAGTTTTTATCAGGGGTAGCGGCCGATTATGCAGAAACGCCAAACCATGCGCCGACTAAGGCGGTGATGCCCATGGCCAAAGCACCCCAGAAGGTGACTCTGGCTGCTGCTTTGAAGACTGGCGCGCCGCCGAGCTGCGCTGAGATCACGCCGAGCAAGATCAGGAAAATGAGCGATGCGCCGCCGATGGCTGGGAGCAGCCATGCAACGGGCGTAAGGAGCGCGGTGGCCAAGGGCAGCGCTGCGCCAGCGGCAAAGCTGGCGGCAGAGGCCAGAGCCGCTTGCACAGGGCGCGAGGAGGCGGTGGGCGATAAGCCGAGTTCGTCTCGCGCATGGGCACCCAAGGCATCGTGTGCCATGAGTTGTTGGGCAACTTCGGTGGCCAACTCAGGTGTCAAACCGCGCGACTGATAAATGCCTGCCAACTCGCGCTGCTCATGCTCCGGCTGCGCGGCCAGCTCGG
>JANMDE010000294.1:0-4621 GCA_031376105.1 Variovorax sp.
TGGACGAGACGGCTTACACGGCGTTTGAGCAGAACGCTTAACACCAACACCGATACCGGACGCAAAGGGCGCAAAAGTTGCGCAAAAGACGCAAAAAATACCAAAGAAGAGTGAAAAATCCCCTCGCTTTGTAACAAACAACTTTGACATTCTTTTCATTATTTTTGTCTTCCTGTTTTTGATTTTCTTTTTTGCGTCTTTTGCGCAACTTTTGCGCCCTTTGCGTCCGGCAATGAGATTTGAATTTTTCCCCAAGAGCAACCAATCATGTTGATGCAAACCGCCACCCCCTTGAGCGAACTTGAAAACCACGCTGAATTCCAAGCGCGCCACATTGGCCCGTGGGAAAAAGATGAGCAGTACATGCTCAGCGTGATTGGTGCGGCATCGCGCCGCGCCTTGATTGAAGCCATCGTGCCGAAATCTATCGCTCGAACCAATGCGATGAAGCTCCCGCCGCCGATCACGGAGGCTGCTGCGCTCGCTGAGATGAGGGCGATTGCCAATAAAAACAAACTGATGAAAAATTTCATCGGCCAAGGCTATTACAGCTGCCACACGCCCGGTGTGATCCTGCGCAACATCTTGGAAAACCCCGCGTGGTACACCGCCTACACGCCCTACCAAGCCGAAATCAGCCAAGGCCGCATGGAAGCGCTGATCAACTTTCAAACCATGGTGTGTGATCTCACTGGTATGCCCATGGCCAATGCGTCGATGCTTGATGAAGCCACTGCTGCCGCAGAGGCCATGACGCTCGCCAAACGCAGTGTGAAAGCCAAAGGTAACGTGTTTGTCGTGTCCGGCGACACACATCCGCAAACTATCGAGGTGATCCAAACCCGCGCCAAACCACTGGGTTTGACGGTGAAAATCGCCAACTCCGGCGAAGAGTGGGATGCGCTGATTGCGGCGGATGATTACTTCGCCGCGCTTACGCAATACCCCGCCTCCAGCGGCTGGCTGCATGACTGGAGCGACGATGCCGCCACGATTCACGGCAAGAGCGCGGCCTTCATCGTCTGCGCAGATCTGCTCTCACTCACTTTGCTCAAAGCTCCCGGCGAGATGGGTGCAGACATCGTCGTGGGCAACACGCAGCGCTTTGGTATGCCCCTGTGCAACGGCGGCCCGCATGCGGCCTTCCTTGCCTGTAAAGATGATTTCAAGCGCTCTATGCCCGGCCGTCTCGTGGGTGTGAGCGTGGATGCGCATGGTAATCCGGCTTACCGCCTCGCGCTGCAAACCCGCGAGCAGCATATTCGCCGCGAAAAAGCCACAAGCAATATCTGCACAGCGCAAGTCTTGCCCGCCGTCGTGGCCAGCATGTATGCGGTGTATCACGGCCCCGTGGGCCTCAAGCGTATTGCGCAGCGCGTGGCCGCTTACACCGCGATTCTCGCGAAGGGTTTAGAGAGCTTGGGCTTTGGCAACACGCACCACGGCGAGCAAGGCGTGTTTGACACGATCTGTATTCACACCGACCAAGCCACTACAGATTCGATAGCACTCCGCGCAGTATCTACCGGGGCCAACCTGCGAAAAGCATGGAATGAATACCTCATCATCAGCTTAGACGAGACCACCACCCGCGCTGATGTTGAATTGATCTGGAGCATCTTTGCATCCGAAAAAGGCAACTTAAGCGCGATGCTCTCCTTCTCGGAGTTTGAAAAAGGCATCGAGCCTTTGATCCCGCAAGAATTGCGCCGCACCAGCGCCTTCCTCACGCATCCCGTCTTTAACTCGCATCACTCTGAGACCGCCATGCTGCGCTACATCCGTGCCCTGAGTGACAAAGACTTGGCACTTGATCGCACCATGATCCCGCTGGGCTCCTGCACCATGAAGCTCAACGCCACGAGCGAGATGATCCCCATCACCTGGCCTGAGTTTGCCAACATCCATCCGTTCAGCCCCTCCGATCAGCGCGAAGGCTACAAGCTCTTGGATGAACAACTGCGCGAATGGCTTTGCCAAGCCACCGGCTACAGCGGCATCAGCCTGCAGCCCAATGCCGGCTCGCAGGGCGAATACGCGGGCTTGCTCGTGATCAACGCATGGCAAGAGTCGCGCGGCCAAGGCCATCGCAAAATCTGCCTGATCCCCGCCAGCGCGCATGGCACCAACCCTGCCAGCGCGCAAATGGTTGGCATGCAAGTCGTGGTCGTGGCATGCGATACACAAGGCAATGTGGACATGATGGATATGAACGCCAAATGCGAGCAACACAGCGCCAATCTCGCTGCGGTGATGATCACGTATCCATCGACCCACGGCGTATTTGAAACCAGCGTGAAAGAGCTTTGCGCCTTGGTGCACCAGCATGGTGGCCGCGTGTATGTAGACGGCGCCAACATGAACGCCCTCGTGGGCGTGGCCGCGCCCGGAGAATTTGGCGGCGATGTCAGCCATTTAAACCTGCACAAAACCTTCTGCATTCCGCACGGCGGCGGCGGCCCCGGCGTGGGCCCCGTGTGCGTGGTAGAAGACCTCGTGCCATTCCTACCCGGCCACGCCACAGGCGGCATCATCACGAAAGGTGTGGGTGCAGTATCCGCCGCGCCGCTGGGCAATGCAGCCGTGTTGCCGATCAGCTGGATGTATTGCCGCATGATGGGCGCAGACGGCTTGCAGGCCGCCACCGAAGTCTCCATCCTGAGCGCCAACTACATCAGCACCCGATTGAAAGACCATTTCCCCACGCTCTACGCCAGCGAGGCTGGCTATGTGGCCCACGAGTGCATCTTAGATTTGCGCCCCATCAAAGAGGCCTGCGGCATCAGCGCAGAAGATGTAGCCACGCGCCTGATCGACTACGGCTTCCACGCCCCCACGCTCAGCTTCCCCGTGGCAGGCACGCTGATGGTCGAGCCCACTGAGAGCGAAGACCTCGGCGAGATCGACCGCTTCATCTCAGCCATGATCGCCATCCGCGCTGAAATCGCCGAAATTGAACAAGGTAGGTGGCCGCAGGACGATAATCCGCTCAAAAATGCGCCGCATACTGCGCAAACCGTGAGCAGCGACGAATGGAAACACGCCTACCCACGCAGCGTGGCCAGCGCTACCTTGAGCGCCAAACGCCATAGCAAATACTGGGCTCCTGTGGGCAGGCTAGATAACGTGTATGGCGACCGCAATCTCGCTTGCAGCTGCATTCCGGTGAGCGACTACGCTTGACGATGGCTCTGACTATTGCCACCCGCCGCGTAGATTACGCCAGCGCCTCCGATCGCGCCGCGCTTTGCAGTCTGCTGAATCACTACGCCCAAGACCCCATGGGCGGCGGTGAGCCGCTCTCTAGAGATGTGCTCGCGCGATTGTGTGACGATCTTGCTCAGCGCACTTTTGCTTTCAGCCTCATCGCCTGGGCGGCCAGCCCTGATGGCGAGCAAGCTGTGGGCTTGGTCAATTGCATGGAAGGCTATAGCACTTTCAAAGCCAAGCCATTGATCAACATCCATGATCTCATCGTCCACAGCGATTGGCGCGGCCAAGGCGTGGGTCAGCGTCTGATGCAAGCGGTGGAGCAGGAGGCACGCAGCAAAGGCGCGTGCAAGATCACCCTCGAAGTGCTCACAGGCAACCACACCGCCATGCAAAGCTACGAACGCTTCGGCTTCGCGCCGTATGCGCTCGACCCGAAGGCGGGTACGGCGACGTTTATGCAGAAGTGGCTTTAGCTGCCGGTAGATGGTGCTTGTCACACTACGAATTCAATAGCACCTTGCGCGGTATTTATAACGGCTAACGGCCTAAAAGGCTTAAATTTTGGCGAACTAGGCGTTTCACCCGACCTTTTGTACCTGCGGCCTACCGTCGGGAAGTCGGCTCATAAATTTTTTGAAAACACACGCGGTGGCGGCTTCGGTGAATTTGAATTGGTCTCCACGCGCCTTCCAAAAAATTTCTGATCTAACCACCCAACGCTCTCCGCTTCGGAGTTGGTTGGAACGCAGAAATGCAGCCCAGCCCCAGCCTGAAAACTGCGGTATAAATTGACTTAGGCAATTAGGAGGGCTGGCGAATGTTCAAATCATCAATGCTGTTTTTAGCTGGAGCACTGTTTGGCCTTTTTGGAGCTTCATACCTGTTTATATTGCAGGGTTACCAGACAGAAGTGCTTTCATCAGAGCGGTTTTATCAGTTAGCCAAAGAAGGGAAAATCCGGATCTTGACATTGAATCAATCAGAGATCAGATCGAATGGATACGTGCTTCAAGTCTTTGGTACTGTCGAAAACTATGCTCCACAGCCCATCCACCGAGGTAAGGTCAGTGCCGATCTTTTTGACGCCCAAGGCAAGTTCATGCATAAATGCGAGAACTGGATCCCAGTGGTTAAGGAGAAGTCACAGTACAACTTCTCATTTCATTGCGCCAACCTTGTCGACCTCAAACCGCGCGAATACGCAACGGGCAGGGTTTACATAGACTAGCTGTCTAGTAAGTCGATCAAGTAAAAGCCCCACTGCGGGGAGCGCTCAGATCTATTTTGGACACTTCAGCCGCCGTGAGCTTCCTCTCATGTAAGACGCTAGCCTCCGCACACTGCAAGCGGAAAGCGTTGGGCTGTTGCACTAGAAATTTTTTGTAAGGCGCGCGGAGACCATCTTCGG